>NZ_JACAPM010000070.1:0-16578 GCF_013385695.1 Pseudomonas sp. D8002 | reverse complement strand
GATGCGCCGTTGCGGATCGGCGACGATGCCTTGCAGCAAGTTCAGCCAGTGAGCGGCCAGGCGTTCGATGGTGCCAGTGTCGAATAAATCAGTGGCATAGGTGAATGTGGCGGCCAATGCGCCCTGGGTCTCGTGCGTGCCAAGGGTCAGATCGAATTGCGCCGTGTGCGAGCTCCAATCCAGGCTCTCGACATGCAAGCCTGGCAGTTGCAACGCTTGGGCGGCATCGCCGCTCTGGTGATTGAACATCACCTGGAACAACGGACTGTGACTCATGTGTCGGTCCGGTGCGAGGGCTTGCACCAATTGCTCGAACGGCAAATCCTGGTGAGCCTGGGCGCCCAACGAAGCCTGCTTGACCTGCGCCAGCAATTGATCGAAAGGCATTGCCCCCTGAATCCGCGCATCCAGCACCTGGGTATTGACGAAGAAACCAATCAGGCCTTCGGTTTCAAGACGGTTGCGGTTGGCCACCGGCACGCCCACGCGGATGTCCGACTGGCCGCTGTAACGGTGCAGCAATACCTGGAATGAGGCGAGCAACAGCATGAACAAGGTGCAGCCTTCGCGCTGGGCCACGCGCTTGAGGCGTTCGGTCAGCCCGGCATCGATGGCGAGGTCCAGCCGCGCACCGCGGTAACTCTGCACCGCCGGACGAGCGCGGTCAGCAGGCAAAGGCAGCACTTCACCGCCATCACCCAGGCGTTCGGTCCAGTAACCCAATTGCCGCGCAAGCTCGCCGGCTTCCATCCATTTGCGCTGCCAGATCGCATAGTCGGCGTATTGAATCGGCAGCGCCTGCAGGTCCGGCGCCTGGCCGGTGCTGTGGGCAGCATAGAGTTTGACCAGGTCGTGAACCATGATCTGCGCCGATGCGCCGTCACAAATGATGTGGTGCTGGGTGAGCACCAGCACGTGGTCGTCCGGTGCCAGTTGCAACAGCTTGACCCGCAACAGCGGGCCCTGCTGCAAGTCGAACAGCGCAGTGATTTCAGTGTCAATCAACGCCTTGAGCGCTGCGGCGTCCGGCACCGCTTCCAGCACCACCGTCGTGACCGGCAGGCTCAGGCATGCGTGCGCAACCTGCAGCGGCCCTTCCGGCCCGTCGACAAACACCGTACGCAGCACCTCATGGCGCTCCAGCAATGCATCGAAGCTGCGCTGCAACGCCGGCACGTCCAGTGCACCGCGCAACCGCAGCGCCGTCGGCACATGGTAGGCCGCGCTGTGAGGGTCCAATTGCCAGAGGAACCACTGGCGCTCCTGGGCGTAGGACAGGCCGATATGCTCGAACTCGTCACGCATCGCCGGAATCGGCAACGCGGCAAAACTCATGTTTTTGCTGTGCAGCTTTTGCAGGAACGCTTGCCGTTGGGCGAGCGGCAAACGGATGAATCGCTGAACCAGAGACAGGTTATCGAGCTGAGTCATTTTCAAAGGGTCTCCAGGTCTGCCAGGAAATCATGCATCTCACTCAAGTCTTCGCTGGAGTGAGGTGTCAGGTGCACCGCCAGTTGCGCGGCGTACTCCGACAGCGATGGGGTTCGAAATAAAAGGTCCAGGGGCACGGCTGCACCTTGCTCCATTTGCAGGCGGGCTGTCGCTTGGGTCGCCAGCAAGGAATGCCCGCCCAATTCAAAGAAGTTGTCGTCGCGCCCTACCCGCGCAAGCTTGAGCACCTCTTGCCAGATCTGTGCGACGCTCTGCTCAAGCGCCCCTTGCGGCGCCACATAGGCCCGCAGCAACTGATTGGCGTCGGGCAGCGGCAAGGCTTTGCGGTCCAGCTTGCCGTTGGGCGTCAGCGGGAAGCGCTCAAGCAGCATCCAGTGCGCCGGAATCATGTAGTCCGGCAGGTCGCAGGCGAGCCGCGCCTTCAGCTCGTCGCGCAGCGCCACCAACGACTGCGCCTCGGCCGCCTCAGTACCGGCCGCAATCAGGTAGGCCACCAACTGCGTGCCACCCGGTCCTTGCTGAGGCACCACCACCGCCTCGCGGATCGCGTCCTGCGCCAACAGGCACGCTTCGATCTCTCCCAACTCGATGCGAAAGCCACGAATTTTCACCTGGTGGTCTGCCCGGCCGATGTACTCGATCACACCGTCGATGCGATGTCGCGCAAGATCACCGGTGCGGTACAGCCGTGTGCCATTGCCAAATGGATCCGGCAGGAAGCGTTCGGCGGTGAGCGCCGGCCGCTCGTGGTACCCGCGCGCCAGGCCATCACCGCCAATCAGCAATTCACCGATCAACCCGACAGGGTTCGGCGCGAAGTGCTCGCCGACGATGTACAGCGAGGTGTTGGCAATCGGCCGGCCGAGGTAAGGCAAGCGCTTGTCTGTGGTCAGTGGATAAGCCGCCGACCAGATCGTGGTTTCCGTGGGCCCATAGAGGTTCCAGACCGGGCCTGCGACCGCCAGCAAGCGCTCGGCCAGGTCCTCGGCCAATGCCTCGCCGCCACACAGGCATGTGCGTCCGGCAAGACGCTCGGCCATGGGATGCTCAAGCAACATGCGCCACGTCGACGGCGTGGCCTGCACGATACTGACCCGCTGCTGTTCGATAATCCCCAGCAATGCTTCAGGGTCGTGGGCGCTCTGTTTGTCCACCAGCACCACGGCCGCACCGCTGAACAGCGCGCCGTACAGTTCCAGGCCGAAAATATCGAACGAGAAGGTGGTCAGCGACAGCAGGCGGTCACTTGCCTCGATGCCTGGTTCGCGGGCCATGCTGGCAACGAAATTCACCAGGGCACCATGGCGTACCATCACACCCTTGGGCTTGCCGGTAGAGCCCGAGGTATAAATGGCGTAGCACAGGTTATCGCCGTCCACCGACACCTGCGGATTGGCCGCCTGTTCAGGGCTGACCGATTCATCCATTGCACTCGCCAAGACGGTGTGCACCCCTGCCGGAATCGGCAACTGGCGCAGCAACGATGCCTGGGTCAGAAGCAACTGCAACCCACTGTCTTCAATCATGTGGGCCAGGCGATCCACCGGATAGTGCGGATCGAGCGGCACGTAGGCGCCACCGGCCTTGAGGATCGCCAGCAGCCCGACGATCATGTCCACCCCACGCTCAAGGGCGATACCCACCGGTTGGTCAGCGCCGACACCGAGTTCAATCAAACGATGCGCCAGGCGATTGGCCTGGGTATTGAGTTGAGCGTAGGTCAGCGCCTGATCAGCAAACAGCAGCGCCGTGGCATCCGGCGTCTGCCGTGCCCGCGCCTCAAACAGACGATGAATGCAGTGCTCGCCCGGGTAGACGCTTGCGGTGGCGTTCCAGTCCTGCAATTGCTGGCGGGTTTCACTCGGGTCCAACAGCGTGAGGTCACCCAGTGGGCGTGCGGCATCGCTGCTCATTTGCAGCAGAAGACGCTTGAGGTGCACGCCGATCTGCTCCACCGACACAGGTGTGAAGCTCGCACATTGATAGCTGAACTGCACGGTCAGCTCGGCGCCCAGGCCCACCAGCAGGGTCAGCGGGTAGTTGGTTTGCTCCAGATTGCCCACGGCACCAAAGCGCAGACCCTGAGGCGAACCTTTCTCCAGGGCTTCTGAAATCGGATAGTTCTCAAACACCAGGATGTTGTCGAACAGCGCTTCACCACCCTGCCCCGCCCAGCGCTGGATATCGAACAACGCGGTGTGCTCGAAGTCCCGCAACGCCAGGTTCTGCGCCTGGACGCTGTGCAGCCAATCCCCCAGGCTCTGCTCGGAGCGCGGGCTGGCAATGACCGGCAAGGTGTTGATGAACAGGCCAATCTGTTGCTCGACGCCTGCCAGGTCCGCCGGGCGCCCCGACACGGTTGCGCCGAAGGCGACGCAGGACTTTGCGCTGTAACGCTGTAACAGCAACAGCCACGCAGCCTGGACCACAGTGTTGACGGTGACTTTCGCCTCTCGGGCAAAGTCGCCCAGACGGCGCGTTTGCTGCTCATCGAGGTGCAGGTGGTGGTGAGCGTAAAGGTGGGTGGCGATGGCCTGCGCCGGACGGGCAAACATCTGCGCCAGGCGAATCGGTTCATCCAGGGCGTGCAACTGCTCCTTCCAGAACGCTTCGCCGAGCGATGCGTCCTGCCGCTTCAGCCACGCGATGTAATCACGATACCGGCCAACGGGTCGTGCCACGGTTTCTGCGCTGTAGTGCTGTAACACTTCGCCGAGCAACTGCGCGCTGCTCCAGCCATCCATCAGGATGTGATGGTTGGTGTAGATCAGGTGATGACGATCAGTTGCCGTGCGTACCAGTACCAGGCGCATCAAGGGCGCGCAGTTCAGGTCCAGGCCTTGGGCGCGCTCTTCATCGGCAAGGGTTTGCAGTGCCGCATCCCGATCGGCGTGACCGCTCCAGTCGAGCACACGGAACGGCACCTGCACTTGACGCTGTACTACCTGCATCGGTTGTTCAAGATTGCCTTGCCAGATGAACCCGGTACGCAGGATGTCATGGGCATCCACCACGGCTTGCCAGGCCGCGCGGAAGCGTTGCGGATCGACGCCATCGATATCCAGGCGCATCTGGTTGATGTAATCGCCATTCCCCTGTTCGAGCAAGGTGTGGAACAGCATGCCCTGCTGCATCGGTGACAACGGGTAGATGTCATCGATGCCTTGAGGTTCGAGCACCAGCGCATCGAGTTGGGCCTGAGACAGTTGCGCCAACGGGAAATCCGACGGCGTCACTCCCCGGTTGGCGTTGTCACAGCAATGGCCGATCAGCACCGTCAGTTCTTGCACATAGTCGTCGGCCAGGCGCTGGATGGTCGCGGCATCGAACATCGCGCCGCTGTAGGTCCAGCTCAGGTCCAGTTCACCACCGAAGACTTTGCTGTTGAGCGCCAGCGGGTTGCCGAGCGGCCCCTGCAGGTTGACTTCTTCACCGCCGGATTCGCCGGTCGGCACAAACAGGGCGTCGTCGGCGGTATCGAAGCTGGCGTCGAACTGACCGAGATAGTTGAAGGTCAGGCACGGTAGTGGCAAGGCTTGCAGAGACTCCCGTGTCTGTTCATCGCCCAGGTACGCCAGTGCGCCGAAGCCGATGCCCCTATGCGGAATTGCCCGCAGCTGCTCCTTGATCTGCTTGAGCGACCCAGCGAGATCCGCAACCGGCGACAGCCGCGCCGGGAACGCGCTGGTGAACCAGCCCACGGTACGGGTCAGGTCGATGTGCTCGAACACGTCTTCGCGACCGTGCCCCTCAAGCAACACCAACGCATTGTCGTCACCGGTCCAGCGCGTTATCACCCGCGCCAGCGCGGTCAGCAATACGTCGTTGACCTGGGTGCGATAGGCCGCCGGCGCATCCTGCAACAGCTGGCGGGTCAGGGCCCGGTCCAGCTTGCTACGAAAGGTCAGGGCCTGATCATGTTGCTGCCCGCCGTTCGGACGGTCATACGGCAAGGCTGGCGAAGCGCCCTGCAACTGTTGTTGCCAGAAACCCAGCTCGGCCTGCAGCGCAGGGGTTGTGGCGTAGCCCTGCAATGCCGCCGCCCAGGCCTTGACCGCACTGGTCCTGGCCGGCAACTGCACACCTGCGCCTGAAAGGATTTGCCGGTAGGCGTTCTGCAGATCCTCGAACAGAATCCGCCACGACACGCCATCGACCACCAGGTGATGGATAATCAGCAACAGCCGTTGAGTGCCGTCCGCCAGGTTCGCCAGCACCGCGCGTATCAGCGAGCCACCGTTCAATTGCAGGCTGCGCTGGGCCTCGTCACCCAGTGCCTCAAGGGCTGCGAGGTCCGCGACCTCCACTGGCCATAGAAGCGTTTGATCCGTGTGCGCCGCGACGTCACGGTAGTGTGCCGACCAGCCGTCAGCCCGTTCGACGAAATCCAGGCGCAAGCTGTCGTGATGCGCCACCAAAGCCTCCAGCGCCTGCTCCAGTGCGTGTGCATCCAGTGCCTGCGCCGGCTTGAGCATCACCGACTGGTTCCAGTGGTGACGATCGGGAATTTCCTGAGCGAAGAATTGTTGATGAATCGGCAACAGCACCGTGGTGCCGGTTGCCGGTCGCTGATCGATCGACGGCAGCGTCTCACCGGCCTGTGCGACCACGGCCAGCGCCTGGATGCTCTGGTGCTGGAACAGGTCTTTGGGGCTGAAGCGAATCCCCGCCTGCCGCGCACGGCTGACCACCTGGATCGAAATGATCGAATCGCCACCCAGTTCGAAGAAGTTGTCGCTGATACCCACCTGCCCAAGCTTGAGCACGTCTTGCCAGATCGTCGCCAGTTGCTGCTCCAGCGCGTTGCGCGGAGCGACGTAGGCTTGTTGCAGTTGACTGACATCCGGTTTGGGCAGGTTCTTGCGATCCAGCTTGCCGTTCGGTGTCAGCGGCATGCGTTCCAGAGACAAGACATACGCCGGCACCATATGCGCCGGCAATGAAGCCTGGAGCTGCGCACGCAGGTCTTCGCTGAAACCGGCACGGGCTGAATCGCCGACCACGTAAGCCACCAGGCGCTTGCCGCTGCCGGCGCTGCCTTCCTGGGCCACGACCACCGCTTCGCGCACACCCTGGAGGGCTTGCAGCGCCGCTTCGACCTCACCCAGCTCGATGCGGAAACCGCGGATCTTCACCTGATTGTCGATACGATCCAGATAGTCGAACGTGCCGTCGGCGCGCTGGCGCACCAGGTCGCCTGTGCGGTAAAGCAGGCCGCCAGCGGCGCTGAACGGGTCAGCGACAAAACGCTCGGCGGTCAGCCCCGGTCGGTTGAGGTACCCACGGGCCAGGCCGGTGCCCCCCAGATACAGCTCACCGGCCATGCCTTGGGGCAACAGGTTCAGGTCGGTGTCGAGCACATAGGCGCTGCGGTCACCGATGCGGCTGCCGATCGGCGCGTAGGCAGCACCGCACGGCACCTCGCGACCGGCCTTCCAGATCAACGGGGTGACCACGGTTTCGGTCGGGCCGTAGCCGTTGATGATGTAGTCCGGATCGAGCGCACGCTTGACCCGCTCGAAACTGGCGTTCGGCACCGCGTCACCGCCAAAGCAATAGATGCGCACCTTCGGTGGATTGCCGACGCGCTCGGCATGTTCGGCCAGTTGTTGCAGGTACACCGGCGGGAACGCGACCACGGTCACGCCGTGTTCGATCATGGCGTTGTAGGTCTGCTCCGGCGTCCACAGCGTGTCGTCGCGAATCAGCAGCGAAGCCCCGTGAGTCAGGCTGGTCAGCCAGCGCTCGTGGGCACCGTCGAAGGCGAACGACATGAAGTGGAACTCACAGTCGCTGTCGCGCATTTCATATCGCTGGCCGATGGCCTGGCAATGCATGGCCAATGGACCGTGGGCAACGCTGACGCCTTTCGGATTGCCAGTGGAGCCGGAGGTGTAGATCACATACGCAAGGTTGTGCGAGTCGAGCTGCACCGAGGGTGCCTTGATCGACTGCTCACGCAGATCAAGACGGTCCAGCTCCAGCAAGGGTACCGATTCGGCAACCGGCAGCTGCGCCGACACCGACGAATCGCTGATCAGCAGCGCCAGCCCCGAATCCTCGATCAGGTAGGCCAGGCGCTCGCGCGGGTAGAGGGTGTCCAGCGGCACATAAGCGCCGCCGGCCTTGAGCACCGCCAGCAACGCCACAATTACCGACTCGCTGCGCGGCAACGCCACACCCACACGGGTTTCAGCGCCAACGCCGCGGGCGATCAGCGCGTGGGCCAGTTGGTTGGCGCGCTGGTCGATTTCACCGTAGCTGAACTGCCGATCGTTGAAAATCACCGCTGTGCGTTGCGGGCGCTCGGCCGCCAGGGTGGCAATGCGCTGATGCACGCCGATGTCCACCGGGTACGGCTGTGGATGGTTCTGCGCTTGCTGGCGGGCCTGTTCGTCGCGGCTTGCCAGGGCGATTTCACCCAGGTTGCGTTCTGCCGACTCGGCAAACTGCTCAAGCAGTTGCAGCAAATGCGCACTGATGCCTTCGACCACCTCGCTCGCGAATTGGCCGCGGTCGAAGCTGTAATGCAACGCCAGCTGCCGGCCGAGGGTCACCGCCACGCTCAACGCGTAGTGCGTCTGTTCCAGGTTGCCCACATCGCCGAACACCAGACCCTGCCCGGCCTGGCTCAGCGCCTGGGCTACCGGATAGTTTTCGAACACCAGGATATTGTCGAACAGCGCTTCACCGCCCTGCCCGGCCCAACGTTGGATGTCCGCCAGCGGCGTGTGTTCGAAGTCACGCAGGCTGAGATTCTGCGCCTGCACCGTTTGCAACCATTGGCCGACGCTTTGATCGGGACGCGGTGCGCCGATCACCGGGAGGGTGTTGATGAACAGGCCGACCTGTTGCTCGATGCCGGGCAAGTCTGCCGGACGTCCAGCCACGGTCGCGCCGAACGCCACCGCTTCGTGCCCGGTATAGCGTTGCAGCAACAGCAGCCACGCGGCTTGCACGAGGGTGTTGACGGTGATTTTCTGCTGGCGGGCAAACGCTTCCAGCGCCTGGGTGCGTTGCTCGTCCAGCGTCAGGTAATGATCGTCGTGACCGCTCTGGCGCGCGCCTGCGGTGGCCGCGCGGGCCAGCCGGGTCGGCGCTTGCAGCGCGGCCAGTTGTTCGCTCCAGAAGTCCTGGCTCAACTGGGCGTCCTGACGTTGCAGCCAGGCGATGTAGTCGCGATAGCGGCCGCCGGCATTCGCCGGTGTGCGGCCGCTATAGCGCTGCAATACTTCGCCGAGCAACTGCGAGTTGCTCCAGCCGTCCATCAGGATGTGGTGATGGGTGTAAATCAGGTGCCATTGGTCACTGCCGGTCTGCACCAGTACCAGGCGCAGCAGGGGTGCACAGGCCAGGTCAAACCCTTGCGCTCGTTCGGCATCGGCCAGCGCCGCGAGGGCCGCCGGCTGATCGTCGCGGGCCCGCCAATCCAGGGTGGCGAACGGCAGTTGCACCTGCTTGTGCACGATCTGCAGCGGTTGCGCCAGCTCGCCCTGCCAGACGAAACCGCTGCGCAGGATGTCTTGCGCATCGACGGTGGCCTGCCAAGCGGCGCGGAAACGCTCGGGATCCAGGCCCTGCACGTCGACGCGCAACTGGTTGATGTACTCACCCGCCGCCTGTTCGTACAGGGTATGGAACAGCAACCCTTGCTGCATGGGCGACAGCGGATAGAGATCGTCGAGCTGGCCGGCCGGCACCGGCAGCGCATCCAGTTGCGCCTGGGTCACCCGCGCCAGCGGGAAGTCCGATGGCGTGGCTTGCGCGGCCGGCAAGGTGCAGCAGTGTTCGATCAGTGCATGCAGCTCGCTGGCATAGCGGTCCACCAGTTGCTGCACGGTCGCGCTGTCGAACATCTCGCGGCTGAAGCCCCAGCTCATCGACAGTTCGCCGCCATAGACCTGGCCTTCAACCGTCAGCCAGTTGGCCAATGGTGCCGCCAGGTCCTGTGCCACACCGCTGGTTTCGGCAGACGGCACAAACAAGGCCGCGTCGTCGAACTGACGGTCGAACTGGCCCAGGTAGTTGAAGGTGATCCGCGGTGGCGCCAGTGCCGCCAGCTCGGCGCGTATTGCCGGGGCCGCCAGATGACGCAGCACGCCATAGCCCAGGCCTTTGTCCGGCACCGCGCGCAGTTGCTCCTTGATCGACTTGATCGAACCGTCGAGGTCATCGCTGGCGGTGAGGTTGACCGCGAACAGGCTGGTGAACCAACCCACGGTGCGACTCAGGCCGATGTCATCGAACAGGTCTTCGCGGCCATGGCCTTCAAGCTCGATCAGCGTGCCTGCCTGACCGCTCCAGCGACTGATGGTGCGGGCCAACGCGGTGAGCAGCAGGTCATTGACCTGCGTGCGGTACGCGGCGGGCGCCTGTTGCAGCAACTGACGGGTCCGTGCGGCGTCGAGTCGCCACTCGATTTTTTCACCCTGCGCATTTTGCAGGCTGGCGTCAGGTCGGTCGCACGGCAGATCCTTCGCATCCTGATGCTGGGTTTTCCAGTACATCAGTTGTTCATCGAAGCGCTGCACTTGCTGTTCGAGCCGCGCAGTCCAACCCTGGAATGCACTGGTTTTCGGCGGCAGCTCAATGCCGCCGCCTGCCGCCAATTGTTCGTAAGCCTGCTGCAGATCTTCCAGTAATACGCGCCAGGACACACCGTCGACCACCAGGTGGTGAACGATCAGCGCCAGGCGCTGGCTGCCATCGGCCAGCGTGACCAGCAAGGCTCGCAACAGCGGGCCGTTTTGCAGGTCAAGGCTGCGCTGCGCCTCGTTGCACAAGGTATTCAGGTGTTCCGCCGACTCGGCATCGCGTAGCCACAGATCAGCGCTGGCCACTGGAGCATCGTGGTTTTGCTGCCAGCCCTCGGTGCTTTCGGTAAAACGCAGGCGCAAGGCATCGTGGTGATTGATGATGTGCGTCAGCGCTGTATCGAGCCACTGCGCATTCAAGGCCTCACGGGGAGTCAGCAGCAGCGATTGGTTCCAGTGTTCGCGCACCGGCATCCCGCGGCTGAAGAAATGCTGCTGGATCGGCCCGAGCACGGCATCACCGCTCACCGGCCCCTGATCCACCGCCGAGCGTTTATCGAGGGTGGCGACCAGTGCCAGGCTGCGCACGGTCTGGTACTGGAACAGGTCACGCGGGCTGACGCGGATGCCGGCCTGCCGCGCACGGCTGACCACCTGGATGGAGATGATCGAATCGCCGCCCAGCTCGAAGAAGTTGTCTTCGAGGCCGACGCGCTCAAGACCGAGCACATCCTCCCAGATCGCCGCCAGGGCTTTTTGCAATGCATCCTGTGGCGCCACAAACGCCTGCTGCGGCGCAGCTTCCGGCAACGGCAAGGCCTTGCGGTCGAGCTTGCCGTTGGCGGTCACCGGCAATTTCACCAGCGGCATCAGGTGGGTGGGCACCATGTATTCCGGCAGGCTGTTCAACAGCCACGCCTTGAGCTCCGGTTGCCACGGCGTGGCAGGCTCGCCTCCCTCCAGCACCAGGTAAGCAACCAACTGTTTGCCCCCCTGCACCAGCACCACGGCCTCGCGCACCAGCGGGTGTTGCATCAGGCGGGTCTCGATCTCACCCAGTTCGATGCGCAGGCCGCGCAGCTTGACCTGATGATCGAGGCGGCCGAGGTATTCGATCACACCGTCGGCGCGCTGGCGCACCCGGTCGCCGGTCCGGTACAGCCGCGCACCGTCATTGAACGGGCACGGCACAAAACGCTCGGCGGTGAGCGCCGGGCGGCGGTGGTAACTGCGGGCCAGCCCGGTGCCACCGAGGTAAAGCTCACCGCTGACGCCTGCCGGCACAGGGTTGAGTTGCGCGTCGAGGATGTAGGTTCCCAGATTGGCAATGGGGCGGCCGATGGGCACGCTGTCGGCACCTTCGTCGATGCAGGTCCAATGGGTGACGTCGATGGCCGCTTCCGTCGGGCCGTAGAGGTTGTACAACCCGGCGCCCGGAAGCTTGGCGAACACCTGCAACTGCGCATCCAGCGCCAGCGCTTCACCACTGCATACGATGCGCTTGAGGCTGGCGCAGGCCTGCACGCCCGGCTCGTGGATAAATGCCTGCAGCATCGACGGTACAAAGTGCAGCGTGGTGATAGCGTGCTCGCCAATGGTCTCGATCAGGCGAGCCGGTTCGCGATGCTCGCCGGGTGCTGCGACCACCAGCCGTGCGCCGCTCATCAACGGCCAGAAGAACTCCCACACCGACACGTCAAAGCTGAACGGGGTTTTCTGCAACACTGCGTCGCTGGCATCCAGGCCATAAGCCTGCTGCATCCAGCACAGGCGGTTGACCAACGCACGATGGCTGTTGCCGGCGCCCTTGGGTTTGCCGGTGGAGCCGGAGGTGTAGATCACATAGGCGAGGTTCAGCGCGTGCACGTTGACGGCCAGAGGCTCGCGGCCGTAATCGTCGAGCCAGCCTTGTGCCTGGTCGAGTGCGATGACGTTGATGCCGTCGACCGGCAAGGTCGACAGCAGGCTCTGCTGGCTGAGCAGCAGCCCGATGCCGCTGTCTTCGATCATGTAAGCCAGGCGTTCGCGGGGGTATTCAGGGTCCAGCGGGACGTAGGCGCCGCCGGCCTTGAGAATCGCCAGCAGGCCGACCACCATTTCGATGGAGCGCTCGATGCAGATCCCCACCAGTACGTCCGGGCCAACACCCTGCTCGCGCAGGGCATGGGCCAACTGGTTGGCGCGCGCGTCGAGCTGCGCGTAGGTCAACTGCGTCGCGCCGAACACCAGGGCAACGGCGTGCGGAGTGCGTTGTACCTGGTCTTCGATCAGGTGGTGGATGCCACGTTCGGTCGGGTACGCCTCGGCCGTCTGGTTCCAGTCATGCACCAGCACGTGCTGCTCTGCGGCGGCGAGCATCGGCAGTTCACCGATGCGCTGGCTGCCATCGGCGACCATCGCCTGCAGCAGGCTGAGCCAGTGCCGGGCCATGCGCTCGATGGTGGCGGCGTCGAACAGGTCATTGGCATAGGTCAGCGCGGCGTGCAGGGTGCCGGACTTCTCGTAGGTGTCCAGGCTCAGGTCAAACTGGGTGGTACGGCCTTGCCATTGCACCAGGGACAGTTCAAGCCCGGAGGCGGTGTTGACCGCGGCGATGTCCGCCACTTGCGGCTGATGGTTGTACATCACCTGGAACAGCGGCGTGTGGCTCAGGCTGCGCTCGACTTTCAAGGCTTCTACCAGGCGTTCGAACGGCAATTCCTGATGGGCCTGGGCGCCCAGTGCGTGTTCCTTGATGCCTTGCAGCAATTCGTCGACGCGGATTTGCCCGGTCAGTTCGGTGCGCAACACCTGGGTATTGACGAAGAAACCGATCAGCCCTTCGACTTCGCTGCGGTTGCGGTTGGCAATCGGCACGCCAACCCGAATGTCGCCCTGCCCGGTGTAGCGATGCAGCAGCACGTTGAACGCGCCGAGCAGCAACATGAACAAGGTCACATTGTGTTTTTGCGCGCAACTGCGCAACTGCGCAGCCAGCGCCGGATCAATCGCAAAATCATGCCGGGTGCCCTGGTAGCTGGGCATCGCCGGGCGTGGATGGTCGATGGGCAGTTCCAGTACCGGGTGCTCATCTCCCAGGCGTGCCTGCCAGTATTCCAGCTGACGAGCCTGCTCGCCGGCCTCCAGCCAGCGGCGCTGCCACAGGGCGTAGTCGCTGTACTGGATCGGCAAGGCCGGCAGTTGCGGCGGCTCGTTGCGCTCATGGGCGTCGTAGCAGCGAATGAACTCGTCGATCAACACGTTCATCGACCAGCCGTCGGACACGATGTGGTGCAAGGTCAGCAGCAGCACGTGTTCCTGCTCGGCCAGCTTGAGCAATTGCACCCGCAGCAGCGGGCCGTTGGCCAGGTCGAAGGGCAACAGCGACTGACGGGTAGCGGCCTGCATCACCGCCTGCTCACGCTCGGCGGGTGCCAGGGCGCTGAAGTCCAACTGTTCGACAACCAGCGGCGACTGTGCGGCCACTTGCAACAGACGATCATCCGCCTGGCGCTGGAACACCGTGCGCAACGTCTCATGGCGGGCCACCAGGCTGGCGAACGCCTGCTCGATCGCCGGCAGGCTCAAGGCGCCCTTGAGCCGTACCGCGCCGGGCAGGTTATAGGCGCCACTGGCCGGATCCAGTTGCCACAGAAACCACATCCGCTGCTGCGCATAGGACAGCGCCTGCCGGTCCTCGGCCTCCACCCCTGCCGGGATCGGAAACCGGGAAAAATCCACCCCTTCCTTGTGTAGCGCCTGGAGGAACATCTGGCGTTTTTCCAGGGGCAACCCGATAAACCGGCGAGCAAGTTTCAAGGAGTCTTCAGCGTTCATTTCTTGGGATCCGGGGCAATAGGCAGGAAGCACAAAGGCACGTCGTCCCTATAAAACGAATCCGGAAGGGAAAAATTAGCGGGGGATTGGGGGCGCAGACCACGGTGTCATCAAGGGTTACATCAAACACCGAGAGGCTCGGCGCGGCTGTCCTATCATTGACGCAACCCATCAATTGCAACTACATTTAGTTGCAGGCGAGAATCGCCGTGTCGAAAAATGAAAAGCTGCTGGCCAAACTGCTCAATGAGCAATCGGCCTTTACCTGGCCCGAACTCGTCACGCTGCTGCGGCGCCTGGGATACACGCAAATCGAAGGGGCGGGTAGCCGGGTCAGGTTCGACATAGGCGACCCCAGTGCAATGATCACCCTGCACAAGCCTCACCCCGGCAACGAACTGAAACACTACATTCGGCGCCAGATCATCGAACAATTGAAATCAGGAGAACTGATTCAGTGAACAACCAGCTGAAACACAAAGGCTACATCGGCTCCATCGAAGCCAGCATCGAAGACAACTGCCTGTTCGGAAAGCTGCTTTTCATCAAGGCCCTGGTCAGCTACGAGGGCAAAACCGTCGCCGAACTGGACGCCGCCTTTTGCACCGCCGTGGACGACTACATCGAGACCTGCCAGGCCCTTGGGCAAGCACCGGAAAAGCCCTGCAAGGGTTCGTTCAACGTCCGTGTCGGCCATGACCTCCACCTGGCCGCCGCGCTTGCCGCGACCCGGCAAAAAGTCACGTTGAACGATCTCACGCGCCAGGCGCTGAACGAATTCCTGCAACATCGCGGCGCACTGGTGACCGGGTAATCACCCCAGCCGCCGATACCCCAGCACCGCCGCCCCAAGCACCACCGCACCCGCCGCCAGCGCCACCCAGAACCCGCTGGGTGCGCCGAAGCGGTCGATCATCCAGCCGGAGCTGGCAGCACCAATGGCCACGCCGATGCTCAGGCCGGTGATCAGCCAGGTCATGCCTTCGGTCAAGCGGCTGGGCGGAACGATTTGTTCCACCAGGGCCATGGACACGATCAGGGTCGGGGCGAAGAACAGGCCGGAGATGAAGATCGCGGCCGCCAACCCCGGAATATTCGTCACCAGCAACAACGGCAACGTGGTCACGGCGGTGGCCACGCCGCAGTACAAGAACTGGCGCGGCAGCGGTGCTTTCAACTTGAGCGCACCGAACGCCAGCCCGGCCAGACACGAACCGATGGCGTATACCGACAATACAATGCTCGCCGCGGCGGGCTGGCCCTGATGCTGGGCGAACGCGACACTGACCACATCCACCACCCCAACGATGATGCCCATGGCCATCAACAGCACCATCAGGATCAACACCGAGGGCGAGGCGATCAGCCAACGGCCGTGCTCGGCGTGATGTTCATGCACCGGTGGCTCGGTCTGGCGTTGCAGCACAAAGGCGGTCACGCCCACTGCCAGAAACAGCGCGGCAATCAACGGCCCCGCTTCGGGGAACAGCAGCACGCACAGACCCACCGAGACCGGCGGGCCAATAATGAACACCACCTCGTCGAGCACCGACTCCAGGGCAAACGCCGTTTGCAGTTTGGGCTGGCCGCGATACAGCTCGGTCCAGCGCGCCCGCACCATGGCCGACATGTTGGGCATGCAGCCGGCCAGGGCGGCAAAGACGAACAGCGTCCACGTTGGCGCCTGCACCCGGGTGCAGAGCAACAGCAGCAACAGCGCGCCGCCACCGATGGACGCGGCCACCGGCAACACCCGGCCCTGGCCATAACGGTCCACCAACCGTGAGACCTGGGGCGCGCAAAACGCGGTGGCCAGGGCGAAGGTAGCGGTCACCGCACCGGCCAAACCGTAACCGCCGTGCACTTGCGACAGCATGGTGATCAAGCCGATCCCGGTCATGGAGATCGGCATGCGGGCCAGCATGCCCGCCAATACAAAAGCCCTGGAACCTGGCGCCTGGAACAGCTCGGCGTAGGGGTTTGCCATGGTGTGTAACCTCTTCCTGAGCGCCCTGAAACTTGCTATTCGAGGTTTTCGGGGCAAAATACATACGGTGCGTATGTGACAAATCATGCGTAACATACGCGTCGTATGTCAATCACCTATTGTGAGCCTTACCCATGAGCCGAGCCCGTGCCGACATGATCGAAGACACCCGCGCCCGCCTGATCGCCAGCGCCCGCCAGGCCTTCGCCACACAAGGCTACGCCCAGACGTCGATGGACGATTTCACCGCTCGCGCCGGCCTGACCCGGGGTGCGTTGTACCATCATTTTGGCGACAAGAAAGGCTTGCTCGCGGCAGTGGTTGCGCAGCTCGACGGTGAAATGGACGCGAGCCTGCAACGTATCTCGGAGCAGGCGGTTGATCCTTGGGAAGGGTTTTGCGAGCGCTGCCGGGTTTATTTGCGCATGGCTCAGGATCCCGAGGTCCAGCGCATCGTATTGCAGGATGCCCCGGCGGTGCTGGGCGCAACTGACCAGCAGCAATGCGTGGACTCGCTGCGCCAGCTGCTCGATGACCTGATGCAAGCGGGCCTCATCGAGCAGGCGTGCAGCCAGGCGCTGGCGAGGCTGATCAATGGCAGCCTGGTGAGCGCATCGTTGTGGATCGCCCAGGATGGAGACTCGGGTGTGCGGCTGGAAGAGGCTCTGCGAGGGCTGGAGTTGTTGTTGCGCGGGTTGAAGCCCAATGCCGTGTGCTGAACGAGTGCGGCGGGGGTGGTCAGGATCCAGGGGGGCATATCCATTATTTAGGTAACGGCCACCTATGGTT
>NZ_JACAPM010000007.1:77406-94960 GCF_013385695.1 Pseudomonas sp. D8002 | reverse complement strand
CTGTAAGAGCGGAACCATAAGCGGCCGTTACCGCAGCAACGGATATGTCCACCACACCCGCCACCACCGATCAAACACCCCTTGCGACCCCCCAATTTCTTTGATAGCTTCTTACAAAATGTTAACGATAACATTTGCTCTAAAAATAAAAACAAAACAGAGATCCCCACCATGAAAATGCTTCCGAAAACCCTGTGTTTGTTGGCTCTGAGCATCAATCTTGGCACCGCTGGCCTGGCACTGGCCGACACCAAACCCGCCCCCATCCGCATCGGCGCGTCCTTCCAGGAAATCAACAACCCTTACTTCGTCACCATGAAAGACGCCCTGCAGGAAGCCGGGGCGACCATCGGTGCGCAGTTGATCATCACCGACGCCCGCCACGACGTGTCCAAACAGGTCAGCGACGTCGAAGACATGCTGCAAAAAGGCATCGACATCCTGCTGATCAACCCCACCGATTCCGTCGGCGTGCAATCAGCCGTCAAATCCGCCCACGCCGCCGGCGTAGTCGTGGTCGCCGTCGACGCCCAGGCCGAAGGCCCACTGGACTCCTTCGTCGGCTCGAAGAACTTCGACGCCGGCTTCCAGGCCTGCGAATACCTGGCCAAGAACATCGGGGACAAGGGCAATATCGCCATCCTCGACGGCATCGCCGTGGTACCGATCCTGGAGCGCGTGCGCGGTTGCAAGGAGGCCGTGGCCAAGCACCCGGACATCAAGATCGTGAGCATCCAGAACGGCAAGCAGGAACGTGACCAGGCGCTGACCGTCACCGAAAACATGCTGCAGGCCCAGCCCACCCTCAAGGGCATTTTCAGCGTCAATGACAACGGCTCCCTCGGCGCACTCTCGGCCATCGAAGCCAGTGGCCTGGACGTCAAGCTGGTGAGCGTCGACGGCGCGCCGGAAGCGATCAAGGCCATCCAGAAACCCGGCAGCAAATTCATTGCGACCTCCGCGCAATACCCCCGTGACCAGATCCGCCTGGCCCTGGGCATCGCCCTGGCCAAGAAGTGGGGCTCGCAAGTACCGGCCACGATCCCGGTGGACATCACCCTGATCGACCAGGCCAAGGCCAAGGATTTCAGTTGGTAAAACACCCAGGCCCCACGCCAGGCGTGGGGCACAGGTCATCCATCTGAATATGAGGTCGGCGGTATGAGCAGTCTTCTGAAGCTGGAAAATATCTGTAAGCGCTACCCGGGGGTGCAAGCCCTCAAGGCGATCAACCTGGAAGTGCAGCGCGGCGAGATTCATGCCTTGCTCGGGGAAAACGGTGCAGGCAAATCGACCTTGATGAAGATCCTTGGCGGGGTCGAGCACCAGGACGAAGGGCAGATCCTGATCGACGGCGAGGCTCGGCAGTTCGCGACGTATCGTGATGCGATTGCCGCCGGCATCGGCATTGTGTTCCAGGAATTCAGCCTGATTCCCTACCTCACGGCGGTGGAAAATATCTTCCTCGGCCATGAGCTGAGCAACCGTTTTGGCCTGTTGCGCAAGCGCGAAATGGTCGAGGCCAGCGAGGCGTTGTTCAAGCGCCTCGGTGTCAGTATTGACCTGCAATGCGCGGTCAGGCACCTGAGCGTGGCCGAGCAGCAATTCGTCGAGATCGCCAAGGCGCTGGCCCTGGACGCGCGGCTGCTGGTGCTCGACGAACCCACCGCCACCCTCACGCCGAGCGAAGCCGAGCTGCTGTTCGAAATCATGCGTGAACTCAAGCGCCAGGGGGTGGCGGTGATTTTTATCTCCCACCACCTGGAGGAGATTTTCCAGGTATGCGACCGCATCAGCGTGCTGCGCGACGGCGGCAATGTGGGCGTCACCGATGTGGCCGACAGCGATATCGACCGCTTGGTGGAAATGATGGTCGGGCGGCGCCTGGAGTGCAGTTTTCCGCCCAAGCCCACCGCCGCACGCGGGCCGCTGCTGCTGGAGGTCAAGGACATCCAGTTGGTGCGCAACGGCCCCCATAACCACTTTGAGTTGCACAAGGGCGAGATTCTCGGCTTTGCCGGCCTGGTGGGTTCCGGGCGTACCGAATTGGCGCTGGGCATGATGGGCGCGCTGCCGTCGGTGAGCAAAGACGTGTGGCTGCGGGGTGAACAAATCACCCTCGACGACCCGGCCCAGGCCTTGGCCTATGGCATCGGCCTGCTGCCGGAAAGCCGCAAGACCGAAGGGCTGATCACCGATTTCAGCATTCGCGAAAACATCTCGCTCAACAACCTGCCCAAATACCAGAACGCCAGCGGCCTGATCGACAAGGACAAGGAATGCGCCAGCGTTGAAGCGCTGATGCGCCAGCTGTCGATCAAGGCCCCCAGCGGCGAGAGCCGGGTGTTCAACCTCAGCGGCGGCAACCAGCAGAAAGTCGTGATTGCCCGCTGGATCAACCATCACTGCGACGTGCTGGTGTTCGACGAACCCACCCGTGGCATCGACGTCGGTGCCAAGGCACAGATCTACGCACTGATGCGCAGCCTCACCGAACAGGGCTACGCAATCATCATGATTTCCTCGGAACTGCCGGAAGTCATCGGCATGTGCGACCGCGTCGCGGTGTTCCACAAGGGCGCCATCGTCAAGGTACTGGAAGCGTCTGCCGTCAATCCTCAAGAGGTCATGCGCCATGCAACAGGGGGCTCAAGTGAATACGTCCATTAATGCCGTGGGGCCTGGCCGGCTGCGCCTGAACCTGGCGCGGCTGATTCGCTCACCGGCGTTCTATCCCTTTGTCGGGCTGCTGGTGGTGACGTTGGTGATGATCTTCGCCAGCGATAACTTCCTGACGGCCAACAACCTGTCGAACATCGCGCGCCAGGTGTCGATCAACGCGATTATCGCGGTGGGCATGACCTGCGTGATTCTCACCGGCGGCATCGATTTGTCGGTGGGGCCGGTGATGGCGTTGTCCGGCACCTTGACCGCCGGCTTGATGGTCGCCGGCTTGCCGCCGGGCCTGGCGATTGGCGCCGGGATGCTGGTCGGCGTGGCGTTCGGCATCGGCAATGGCCTGTTCGTCGCCTACCTGCACATGCCGCCGATCATCGTCACCCTGGCGACCATGGGCATCGCCCGCGGGTTCGGCCTGATGTACACCGACGGCTATCCGATTTCCGGTTTGCCGGAGTGGTTCGGCTTCTTTGGCCGCGAAAGCCTGTTCGGCATTTCGGTGCCGATCCTGATCATGTTGGTGACGTACCTGGCGGCCTATGTGCTGCTGCAACACACCCGCATCGGCCGCTATATCTACGCGATCGGCGGCAACGAGGAAGCGGTGCGCCTGTCCGGCGTGCGGGCGGCGCGCTTCAAATTGCTGGTGTATGGCATCAGCGGTTTGACCGCCGCGATTGCCGGGCTGGTGCTGACCTCACGCTTGATGAGCGGCCAGCCGAATGCCGGGGTGTCGTTCGAACTCGACGCGATTGCCGCGGTGGTCCTGGGCGGCGCCTCGATTGCCGGTGGGCGCGGGGTAATCGTCGGCACCTTGCTCGGCGCCATGCTGCTGGGGGTGTTGAACAACGGCTTGAACATGCTCGGGGTCTCGCCCTATGTCCAGAGCGTGATCAAGGGCGGGATCATTTTGCTGGCGATCTTTATCAGCCGTCAGCGCCACAAGTAAACCGGTTATCTCCACGCGGCCATGGTGGCCGCGATGGGTTCTCTCATGCTCAAGAAAGGTCCGCACATCATGGAAAAGCACAACCAAATGCAAGCCGTCGTCTGCCACGGCCCGAAAGACTACCGCCTGGAACGCATCAGCAAACCCCAGGCGCGGGTCAATGAACTGGTGATTCGCATCGCCGCCTGCGGCATCTGCGCCAGTGACTGCAAATGCCACTCGGGCGCCGCGATGTTCTGGGGCGGCGACAACCCGTGGGTCAAGGCCCCGGTGGTGCCGGGGCACGAGTTCTTTGGCTACGTGGTGGAAGCGGGCGAGGGCGCCGAGGAGCACTTTGAGGTGAAGGTCGGCGACAAGGTGATCGCCGAGCAGATCGTGCCATGTGGCAAGTGCCGCTTCTGCAAGTCCGGCAAGTACTGGATGTGCGAGGTGCACAACATCTTCGGCTTCCAGCGTGAAGTCGCCGAGGGTGGCATGGCCCAGTACATGCGTATTCCCAAGACTGCCATCGTGCACAAGATTCCGGAGTCGGTGTCCCTGGAAGATTCGGCGCTGATCGAGCCGATGTCCTGCGCGATTCACACCGTCAACCGCGGTGAGATCCAGCTGGATGACGTGCTGGTGATCGCCGGTGCCGGCACCCTGGGCCTGTGCATGGTGCAGGTGGCAGCGCTAAAAACGCCGAAGAAACTGGTGGTGATCGACATGGTCGACGAGCGCCTGGAACTGGCGAAGCAGTACGGTGCCGACGTGGTGATCAACCCGTCCCGGGATAACGCCCGGGAGATCATCAATAGCCTGACCGACAACTACGGCTGCGACGTGTACATCGAAACCACCGGCGTACCGGCGGGCGTTACCCAGGGCCTGGACTTGATCCGCAAGCTCGGGCGGTTTGTCGAGTTCAGCGTGTTTGGCGCCGAGACCAGCGCCGACTGGTCGATCATCGGCGACCGCAAGGAGCTGGACGTACGCGGTGCGCACCTGGGGCCGTATTGCTACCCGGTGGCCATCGACCTGTTCGAGCGCGGCCTGGTGACCTCCAAGGGCATCGTGACCCATGACTTCGGGCTGGACAGCTGGGCCGAAGCGTTTGAGCTGGCCAACTCGACCAAGTCGATCAAGGTGCTGCTGAAGCCGGTGCTCTGACATGAACTACGTAATGGGTGTGGACATCGGTACGCAAAGCACCAAGGCGTTGCTGGTGGATGCGGACGGCCTGATCATCGCCCAGCACAGCCAGGGGTATCGCGTGGATACCCCGAAAGTGCGCTGGGCCGAGCAGTGGCCGCAGGTCTGGCTGGATGCGGTGGAGGCCTGCGTCGCCCAGTGCATGGCGAAGGCCGGCGTGGCGAAAGAGCAGGTCAAGGCGTTGTGCATCAGCAGCCTGTACGGCGGCTCGGGGATTGCCGTGGACGCGCAGATCACGCCGCTGCACCCATGCCTGATCTGGATGGACCGGCGCGCGGGCGAGCAGGTGGAGTGGGTGCGCGAGCATGTGGACCTGGAGCGGCTGTTCACGGTCACCGGCAACTCGGTGGACAGCTACTACGGTTTCACCAAGATGCTCTGGCTCAAGCAGCACCAGCCGCAGGTGTGGGCCAACACCCGCTACCTGCTGCCGCCCAACAGCTACATCAACTGGTGCCTGACCGGTGAGTTGGCGGTGGACCACAGCAGCGCCGGCAATATCGGTGGCGTCTACGATGTGGCCCGGCGCGGCTGGTCGGCCGAGATGCTGGCGGCGCTTGGGATTCCGTTGGCGATGATGCCGGAGCGTTTGCTGTATTCCGGTGAAGTGGTCGGTGGTTTGCTGGAGAAATGGGCCCGGCGGCTGGGCTTGCAGGCCGGCACGCCGATCCTGGCCGGAGGCGTGGACGCGGCCATGGCCACATTGGCGGCCGGGGTGACGCGGCCGGGCAATCACGTGGCGATGATCGGCACCAGCATGTGCTGGGGTTATCTCAATCAGCAGGTGGATGCGCGCCATGGCCTGGTGAGCATGCCCCATGTCTATAACGGCCATCAGGACCTGTACATCTTCGGTGGTGCGATCACCGCCGGGGCGTCGGTGAGCTGGTTTCGCGAACAGTTCTGCCAGGCTGAGGAGCAGCAGGCGAAAGAGACTGGCCAGGACAGTTTGTGGCTGCTGGAGCAGAGCGCCGCAAAGATCCCGGCGGGCAGCGAAGGGCTGTTGTTCCTGCCGTATCTCATGGGCGAACGCAGCCCGGTGTGGGATGACCGGGCCAGCGGCAGCTTTGTCGGGCTGAACCTGTATCACAGCCGGATCCACCTGTACCGCGCGGTGCTCGAAGGGGTGAGTTTTGCCCTGCGGCACAATATCGAAGCGGGCACCCGTGGGGCGCATTCCCTTGATCCACGGCTGATTGTGGTGGGTGGGGCGAGCCATTCGGATTTGTGGATGCAGATTATTGCGGACATCACCCATTACCCGGTCTACACCATTGTGCAAGAGGTGGAGGCGGCCTTGGGCGCGGCGTTGTTGGCGGCCCATGCGGTGGGGTTGGTGGATGACCGGCAGATGGAGAAAGGTTGGGTGCAGTTGGAGCTGCGGGCGGAGCCGGAGGCGGGGAATGTCGGGGTGTATGACCGGGCGTTTACCCGCTATCTGGAGCTGTATCCGGCCTTGAAACCGGTGATGCACAGCTTGCAATTGAATTAAGCGAACACTGATCCAAATGTGGGAGCGGGCTTGCTCGCGAATACGGTGTATCAGTGCCGGATTTATTGCCTGACCCACCGCATTCGCGAGCAAGCCCGCTCCCACATGGGATCTCCATCGTTTTAGAGATCGTGAACCATGAACGCTATTTTTGACTTCACCAAGCAGCGCATCCTCGTCACCGGCGCCAGCAGCGGCATCGGCCGGGAAATTGCCCTCCAACTGATCGCCAGCGGCGCCCAGGTTTTCGCCCTGGGCCGCGACGCTCAGGCCCTGGCCCAGCTCGGTTGCGAAACCCTGTGCCTGGACATCGCCAACAGCGCCGCCCTGGACCTGGCCCTGCAAGGCCTGCCGCCGATGCATGGACTGGTCAACTGCGCCGGCATTTCCCGCCTGGAACCCGCCGCGGCCATCAGCGCCGAAGCCTTCGACCAGGTGATGAATGTCAACGCCCGCGCCGCGGCCCAGGTCGCCAGCCGTATCGCTGCGGCGATGATTGAAGCGAAGATTCCCGGCAGCATCGTCAACGTCTCAAGCCAGGCCTCACTGGTAGCCCTGGACGATCACCTCGGCTACTGCGCCTCCAAGGCCGCACTGGACGCCATCACCCGCGTGCAATGCGCCGAATGGGGCCGCTTCGGAATTCGCGTCAACAGCGTCAACCCCACCGTCACCCTCACGCCCATGGCACAGATGGCCTGGTCGGCGCCCGCCAAGCGCGACCCGGCATTGGCGGCGATTCCCCTGGGGCGATTTGCCGAAACGGCGGAAGTGGCCCTGCCGGTGTTGTTCCTGCTGAGCGATGCCGCCAGCATGATCAGCGGCGTCAGCCTGCCGATCGACGGCGGCTACACCAGCCGCTAGCCGTTCTCCAGCTTGCCGGCGATCACCACCTTGTCCCGCGGTTTGTGCGGGTCTTCGAGACGATCCAGCAGCAGCCGCACCGCGCTGCTGCCGGCCAGTGACGCGTCGTGGGCCACGCAGGCAATCGGCACGCCGAAGATATCGGCAAAGGGCAGGCGGTCGATGCCGCAGATGGTCAGGCTGTCGTGGGGGATGTTGTGCATGCGCAGCGCACGCAGCGCGCCGAGGGTGATCAACTGGTTGAAGCCCATGATCGCGTCCGGCGCCGAGTGCTCGGCCAGGTAGTCGAGGGTGTGCAGGTAGGAGGGCATCAGCGTGTAGTCACCGGCACACACTTCAACGTGCACCTGAGGGTGCTCGGCCAGGACTTCTTTGAGGCCCTTGAGGCGTTCCATGGTGATGCGCGAATGCTCGGGCCCGGTCAGCACCAGCAGGCGCTTGAGGTTCGGGGTTTGCCGCACCAGGTACTGCGCCGCCTCGATGCCGCTGTGATAGTTGTCCAGCACCACACGGCTGAAGGGGCTGTCGTGGATCGTGCGATCGAGCAGCACCACCGGCGTCTTGCCGTTACCCAGGCGCTCCAAATAGTCCGGCTGGTAGCTGGGCTCGTCGGAGACCGGCGACAGGATGATCCCCGCCACGCGGTAGCCCAGCAGTGTGTCGACTGCCTTGCTTTCCAGTTCTTCCAGTTCGTCGGTATCCACCAGCATGATGGTGTAGCCGTGCTTTTTCGCCTCGCGGGAAATCGCCTTGATCATCTCGCTGTAGAAGGGGTTGTCGACCGAAGCGGTGATCACGCCGATGATCAGGCTTTCACTGCGCTTGAGCCCGCGGGCAAAGGCGTTGGGCACATAGTCCAGCTCCCGCGCCACTTCGAGAATCCGCGCCAGGGTGGCGGGCTTGACCAGGTCGGGTTTGCTCAGCGCCCGGGACACCGTGATGGTGGTCATGTTGACCCGTTTGGCGATGTCGCTGATGGTGACGGACTTTTTCTTGTTCATCGGCAGGGGGGAACCAGGAGAAAACAACCTGAGGCTACCATGGGCACGGCTTCAAATCACCGGATCCCAGCGCTGCGACCAATCCTTTTCGGCCTCCACCACCGCCCGCAGCAACCCCAGCGCCTGCTGCAAAACCGCCGAGTCGCGCTCGCGGGAATACACCAGGTACGTCGGGAAGCTGAACTCCGGCGCCTTGGGCACCCGTTCCATCACACCGCTGTCGAGGTAGCTCTGTACCACCCGCGTGCGGAAATACCCGGCGCCGCCATTCTCCAGGATGTACTGCAACGCCAGTGGCCCCAGATTGAAACTCAGGGCTGCGCGGGCCTTGTCCGGCAGTGCGGCGTCGTGCTGCTGGCGAAAGCCCTGGCCCCAGTCGATATACACGTAGGGCTCGGGCCGGGCGGCCAGTTGCACCAGGATCAGTTTTTCTTCCAGCACCTGCTCCACCTGCAACCCCGGCCAGTACTGCGGCTGGAACACCAAGGCGGCGTCCAGCACCCCCAGTTCCAGCTGGCGCAACAAGTACTCGCCTTCGCGAATCTCGGTGCGCAAGGCATGACCGGGGATGTGTTCACGCAAGGCCTGGGCCCAGCCGAGCATCAGCGGGTTGCACAGGCTGACTTCGCCGCCGATGTGCAGTACGTTGCGGTAGCCGTCGGGTAATGGCAGGTCGCGGCGTGCGGCTTCCCAGGTCTGGACAAGCTGGTTGGCGTAGACCACGAACGCCTCGCCGTCCGGGGTCAGGCGGGCACCGGCGCGGTTGCGCACGAACAGGGTACTGTTGAGCTGGCTTTCGAGGTTTTTGACCCGGGCGGTGATTGCCGTCTGGGTGACGTGCAGTTTCTCGGCCGCCGCGGCGAGGCTGCCGCAGCGGGTGATTTCGAGGAAGGTGCGTGCCAGTTCGATGTCCATGAAACCCCCTTGGATGATAGGAGGCATTGTAGGGGCTGATGATTGGAATACGGACAAAAATGTGGGAGCGGGCTTGCTCGCGAAGGCGGTGTGTCAGTCAAGATATCCGGTGACTGACACACCGCCTTCGCGAGCAAGCCCGCTCCCACAGTTTGATTGCATTTCAAGTTGGGGTTTTGGGGGCTTGCAGGTGCTCGGTTGGAAAAGCCTTGGCATAAACCTGGCAAACCTTCAGCACCTGCTCATCCGCAAACCGCGCCCCCACCACATGCAGCCCCACCGGCAACCCATTGGCCGCCAACCCGCACGGCACCGACGCCGCCGGTTGCTGGGTCAGGTTGAAGGGATAGGTAAATGGCGTCCACTCCATCCATTCCCCTAGTCCCGAACCCGGCGGCACATTGTGCCCGGCCTCGAACGCGGTGATCGGCATCATCGGCGAAACCAGCACATCGTAATGCTCATGGAATGCCGCCATGCGCGCCACGAGCGCTGCCCGTGCTTCCAGCGCAGCGCTGTAATCGCTGAGGCTGATCTGCTCGCCCAGTCGGGCAATGCGCAGCAACCCCGGGTCCATCAATTGCCGCTGCGCATCGCTCAACGGCCCGGCCAGGCGTGCTGCACCGGCAAACCATAAAGTATTGAACACCTCCAGCGGATCACTGAACCCCGGATCAATCTGTTCAACCTGCGCGCCCAGCTGCACCAGGCCTTCTACCGCCTGGGCGACCACCCTGGCCACTTGCGGGTCCACATCGACATAACCGAAGTTCGGGCTATAGGCGATACGCAGCCCCTTCAAATCAGCCCCGGCGTGCAACCATGGCGTGGTCCGGGGCGCGCCGATCAAACCATCCCGCGCATCCGGCTGGGCGATGGTTTGCAGCATCAGCACCGAGTCTTCCACGGTGCGGGTCATCGGCCCCAGGTGCGACAGAATCGTCATCGAACTAGCCGGCCATTGCGGCACATAACCGAAGGTCGGCTTGATGCCGAAGGTGCCGGTGAAGGCACAGGGGATCCGGATCGAGCCGCCGGCATCGCTGCCCTGGTGCAGCACGCCGAGGTTCAAGGCCGCCGCCGCACCGGCACCACCGGACGAACCGCCCGCCGTCATGCGCGTGTCCCACGGGTTGCGGGTAATGCCATACAGCGGGTTATCGGTAACGCCTTTCCAGCCGAATTCCGGTGTGGTGGTCTTGCCCAGCAATACCGCGCCGGCCTTGCGCATGAAGGCCGAGAAGGGCGCATCCACATCCCATCGACCCTCGGCGGATGTGGTACGCGAACCCTTGCGCGTCGGCATGCCGATGGTCTGCGTCAGGTCCTTGATGGAGGAGGGCACACCGTCCAGGACCCCGCACGGCTGGCCTTTGAGCCAGCGCTGTTCCGAATTCCGCGCCGCCTTCAAGGCGCCTTCCGGGTCGACGTGGCAGTAGGCGTTGACCGCCGGGTTGTAGCGTTCGATCCGCAGCAATGCGTCTTCGGTGACCTCCACCGGCGACAGGCTTTTATCCCGATAGCGGGCCAGCAGCTCAACTGCGGTCAGGTTGGCGATATCCGTCATGCCGCTTTACCTCCTTGCGCCGCGTTGACCATGGCCCGCAGCAACACCGCGCAGCCCGCCGCCAGGTCATCCGGCGCGGCGTTCTCGATTTCGTTATGGCTGATGCCGCCTTCGCACGGCACAAAGATCATTCCGGCCGGGCCCAGTTCGGCGACGAAGATCGCGTCATGCCCGGCGCCGCTGACGATGTCCATATGGCTCAGGCCCAGGCTGCTCGCGCCATCACGCACGGCGTTGACACAGGCAGGGTTGAAATCCAGCGGCGGGAAGTCGGCAGTGGGTGTCAGCTCAAAGCTCAAGCCGTGTTGCTCGGCGGTGGCTTCGATCACCTGGCGCACTTCGTCGACCATCGCTTGCAGCTTGTCGGCGTGCAGGTGGCGCAGGTCGATGGTCATGTGCACCTGGCCGGGAATCACGTTGCGCGAGCCGGGATGCAGGCTCAGGCAACCGACGGTGCCGCAGGCGTGGGGTTGTTGTTCGTGGGCGATGCGATTCACCGCGCTGACCACTTGCGCCGCGCCTACCAGGGCGTCCTTGCGCAGGTGCATCGGCGTCGGGCCGGCATGGGCTTCGACGCCGGTGAGGGTCAGGTCAAACCACTTCTGGCCGAGGCAGCCCATGACCACGCCGATGGTGGTGGCCTGGTCTTCCAGCACCGGGCCCTGTTCGATATGCGCCTCGAAATAGGCCCCCACCGGATGGCCCAGCACGGCGCGGGAGCCGGCGTAGCCGATGCGCTGCAATTCGGCGCCCACCGACAGCCCTTGCTCGTCCTGCTTGTCGAGGGTTTCCTGCAGGTCGAACTTACCGGCGAACACCCCGGAGCCCATCATGCACGGCGGGAATCGCGAGCCTTCTTCGTTGGTCCACACCACTACTTCAATTGGCGCTTCGGTCTCGATGTTCAAATCATTGAGGGTACGGATCACCTCCAGGCCAGCCATCACGCCGTAGCAACCGTCGAACTTGCCGCCGGTAGGCTGGGTGTCGATATGGCTGCCGGTCATCACCGGCGCCAGTGCCGGATTACGCCCCGCACGGCGGGCAAAGATATTGCCGATGGCGTCGACGCTGACGCTGCACCCGGCGGCTTCGCACCATTGCACGAACAGGTCGCGGGCCTGGCGGTCGAGGTCGGTAAGGGCCAGGCGGCACACGCCGCCCTTGGGTGTGGCGCCGAGGCGGGCGAGGTCCATCAGCGATTGCCACAGGCGCTCGCGGTTGATCAGCGGGGCGTTGCTCTGGAGCGGTTGCGCAAAACTATTCATCAGCAGTCTCCGGTCAGGCACTCAGGGCCAGGTAACGGTTCTTGATCGTCGGGTCGGCGCGGAAGGCTTCGGCACTGCCTTCGTACACCACGCGGCCCTGTTCGAGGACGTAATGGCGGTCGGCGAGCTTGTCGCAGACCATCAGGTTCTGTTCCACCAGCAGCACCGGCAGGCCGTCTTCCTTGACCTTGCGCAGGATCTTCACCAGCTCGTCGACGATCACCGGCGCGAGGCCTTCGGTGGGCTCATCGAGGATCAGCAGCTTGGGATGGTTGAGCAGCGCGCGGGCGATGGCGAGCATCTGTTGCTCACCGCCGGACAGCGCGTGGCCGGCGTTTTTGCGGCGCTCCCTGAGGCGCGGGAACATGCCGTACACGTCTTCCATCTGCCAGCGGCTGGTCTTGCGCACGGCAATGCGCAGGTTTTCCTCCACCGTGAGCAGGCGGAAAATTCCGCGGTTCTCCGGCACCAGCGCCAGGCCCTGGCGGGCGATTTCGAAGATTTTCTGCCCCACCAGCGGCTGGCCGTTGAAGTGAATCTGGCCCTGGCGCGGGCAGATAATCCCGAGGATGCTGCGCAGGGTGGTGGTCTTGCCGGCACCGTTGCGCCCCAGCAGGGTCACCAGTTCGCCGGGATTGACGGTCAGGGACACGCCTTCAAGGACGTGGCTCTTGTCGTAGTAGGAATGGATATTGTCGACGGTCAGCATCAGGCGGCTTCTCCCAGGTAGGCGGTGCGCACGCGCTCGTCGGCGCGCACGAATTCCGGTGTGCCTTCCACCAGGATCTGGCCGTGGCTCATCACGGTGATGCGTTGGCTGATGGACATGACGATGCTCATGTTGTGCTCGATCAGCAGCACGGTATGGTCGCGGCCGAGGTCGCTGATCAGTTGGGTCATGATCGGGATGTCGTCGATGCCCATGCCCGAGGTGGGTTCGTCGAGCATCAGCAGCTTGGGTCTGGAGCAGATCGACATGCCGACTTCCAGCACCCGCTGCTGGCCGTGGGACAACTCGCCGGCCAGGGTGTCGGCGCGGGCGGTGAGTTGCAGGCGTTCCAACACCTGGTCGGCCATTTCCAGGTGTTCGCGCTTGCTGTCGACCCGGCGCCAGAAGTTCAGCGCGCGGGCGCCGTCGCGACCCTGGGCGGCCAGGCGCAGGTTTTCGCGCACGCTGAGGTTCTGGAACAGGCTGGTGAGCTGGAACGAGCGCGCCATGCCCAGGCCGACGCGGCCGTGGGCCGGTTTGCGCATCAGGTTCTTGCCGTCGAAATGAATTGCCCCGGCGGTGGCCTGGCGTTCGCCGGTCAGGCAGTGGAACAGGCTGGTCTTGCCCGCGCCATTGGGGCCGATGATGGTGTGGATGGTGCCGGCTTCGACCTTGAGGTTGACACCGTTCACCGCGTGGAACGCACCGTAGGCCAGTTCCAGGTTCTTGGTTTCCAGCAGGATGCTCATGACAGCTTCTCCTTGGTCACAACGTCGGCCTTGCGGCTGCCGCGCACACGGTCGAACAGGGTCGACAGACCGCCCCACAAACCGCCGCGCATGAAGATCACCACCAGGATCAGGATCACCCCCAGCAGCATCAGCCAGCGCGGCCACAGATCGGAAAGGAAGTCCCCCAGCAGCACGATGGAACCGGCGCCCAGCAACGAGCCGAACAGCGAGCCGGTGCCGCCGACGATGGTCATGATCAGGATGTTTTCGGACATCGCCAGGTCGATGTTCGACAGCGGCACAAAGTGCAGCAGCATCGCGTACAGCGCCCCGGCAATCCCGGTGACGGCGCCGGACAACACGAACACCAGGATCTTGAAGTGGCGGGTGTCATAGCCGATGGCCGAAGCGCGGGTTTCGTTTTCGCGAATCGCCATCAGCGTGCTGCCGAACGGCGAGGCGATCACCCGGCGGGCGCCGATGAAGATCAACAGGAACAGCACCGCGACAAACCCGTAGAACGCGCGGGCGTCGGTCAGCGACAGAAGCACGGTGTCACCGATGCGGATTTCCGGGCGCGGCACGCTGAGCAGGCCGTTGTCGCCGCCGGTCCAGTCGCTCAGGGTGTAGGCGACGAAGTAGGCCATCTGGCTGAAGGCCAGGGTCAGCATCACGAAGTAAATGCCGGTGCGACGGATCGCCAGGGCGCCCACCAGGAAAGCCAGGAAACCACCGGCGACGGCGGCACCCAGCAGTGCGCTGAACAGCCCCAGTTGCAGGTGAATCATCAACAGCGCCGCGCAGTAGGCGCCGGCCCCGAAGAAGATGCCTTGGCCGAACGACAGCAGCCCGGTGTAACCCAGCAGCAGGTTGCAGGCGAGGGCGGCCATGGCAAAGATCAGGATCTCGGTGGCCAGGGTCGCCGAGGGCAGAATCAACGGCAGGCCGATCAACACCACGAGCACCAACAGCAGCATGTAGCGCGACTGGGTCTTGGCGAATGGCAGGGGATTTTTCTCGCTCATGTCAGGCTCTCCCGAACAGGCCGTAAGGACGCACCAGGATCACCACGGCCATCGCACCGTAGATCATCAAGCTCGCGCCCTGGGGCCAGAGTGTGGTCATCAGGCTTTGCACCACGCCGACCAGCAGGCCGCCCACCAGTGCACCGCTGAAGGAACCCATGCCGCCGATCACCACCACCACGAACGCCACGCCGAGGATTTCCGGGCCGACGAAGGGCTGGGCGCCGCGCAACGGGGCGAACAGCACACCGGCCACACCGGCGAGGGCCACGCCGAGGGCGAAGGTCATGGAGAACAGGCGGAAAATGTTGGTGCCCAGCAGGGACACGGTTTCCGTGCTTTCACTGCCCGCCCGCACCAGGGCGCCGAAGCGCGTGCGTTCCAGCAACAGCCACAGGCCCAGGCCGACGAGACCGGAGAACACGATCAGGAACAGGCGGTAGTAGGGGTAGACAAAATCGCCCACCACCAGCACCCCGCGCAGCAATTCCGGTACGGCGACGCTCTTGCCCACCGGGCCCCAGATCATCACGCTGGCTTCCTGGATGATCAGGGCAATCCCCAGGGTCACCAGAATCTGGAACATGTGCGGCAAGTGATAAATCCGCTGGATCAATAATCGCTCGATCACCCAGGCCAGCGCGGCCACCACCAGCGGCGCAATCAGCAGCGCCAGCCAGAAGCTGCCGGTGAGGCTGACGGCGGTGTAGCAGATGTAGGCGCCCAGCAAAAAGAACGCACCGTGGGCGAAGTTGACGAAGTTCAGCAGGCCGAAAATGATCGTCAAGCCGACCGCGATCAGGAAGTAGATCATCCCAAGGCCCAGGCCGTTGAGAATCTGGAACAGGTAAAGATTAAGCATGCAGGAACCCTCGGCAGGTGGCCGCATGAGCGGCCCTGCGCTGTGTCACCAGTAGATTTTCAGCGGATCAGCCGAGCACGCAGCCCGTGGCTTCCACCGGCGGGAACGACTGCCCGGAGCTGAGCACCTTGGCCAGATCGTCCTTGTCGGCCATGTCGCCTGCGGCCTTGCCCACCAGCAGGTAGTAGTCCTTGATCACCTGATGGTCGCCGGCGCGGATCGACTCCTTGCCGGTGGGGCCTTCGTAGCTCAGGCCCTGCATGGCCTTGGCCACGGTCGGCCCGTCGAAACTGCCGGTGGAGATGATGGTTTCGAGCATGACCTTGGTGCTGATGTAGTCGGCGGCCAGCGGGTAGGTGGGGTTGATGCCGTATTTGGCCTTGGTGAGTTTCACCAGGTCACGGTTGAGCGGGGTGTCGACCTGATGCCAGTACTGAGCGCCGAGGTACACGCCTTCCAGTACGTCACTGCCCAGCTCCTGGAACTGGTCGAGGCCGGCGGACCACACCAGCAACACTTTCATGCGCTCCTTGATACCGAAGTTCACCGCCTGGCGCAGGGTGTTGGACGACTGGCTGCCGAAGTTCAGCAGTACCAGCACATCGGGTTTGGCGGCGATGGCATTGGTCAGGTAGCCGGAGAACTCCTGCTCCTGCAGCGAGTGGTAGCTGTTGCCGGCGTGTTCCAGGCCATGCTCGGCCAGCACCGATTTGGCGCCTTCGAGCAGGGCTTCGCCGAACACGTATTGCGGGGTGATGGTGTACCAGCGCTTGGCGTCGGGCAGCAGCTTGATCAGCGGCACGAGGGTCTCGCGGATCGCGCCGTAGGTCGGCACCGACCAGCGGAACGTGGCGCTGTTGCAGTCCTTGCCGGTGACTTCATCGGCGCCCACCGGGGTCATGAACACGCCGCCGGCCTTGCTCACTTCCTTGGCCACCGCGAGTGCCGAAGACGACAGGGTACAGCCTTGGAAAAAGCGTGCGCCGTCCTGCTGGATCGCTTCCTGGACTTTACGCACGGCCTTGCCGGCGTTGCCTTCGGTGTCGATCACTTTGTAGACCAGCGGGCGGCCGAGCAACTCGGGATACTGTTCCACCGCGAGGCGTGAACCCATGTCGGCAAATTTGCCATAACTGGCAAAGGCGCCAGACATGGACTTGAGGCCGTAAAAGGTAAAAGGCTCGGCGGCGAATGCAGAACGCACGCTCAGCGGGAGGCTGAGGGCGGCGGCTGCGGTGAGACTGGCTTTCAACAACGTACGACGCTGCATGGGGTGACTCCCTGGATTAGTTATTGGCAGGAGTGGCAATGGCGATACGGTGGAGCACGGCCTGTGGGCAGGCCTTTTATTGGTGGAGGGTGCGGTTTAGTGGTTGTGGTCGAACTCCAGTAGAAAGTGCGGGCTGACTTCACCTTCAAGGGCGGTCATGTGGTGTTCGGCGTCGCACATGTGTTCGTGCATCAGGCTGCGTACGGTGGCTTCGTCCTCGGCCCGGAAGGCGATCAGCAGTTGTTTGTGGTAGTCGAGGTTGGCGGCGTCGAATTGCTTGCGCTTGGGTTTGTAGGCTTTTTTCAGCACGACCAGGTCACGCAGCAGGTCGTTGAGGAATTGCGCCATGAAGCTCAGCAGCGGGTTGGGGCAGGCCTTGGCCAGCAGGTTGTGGAATTCCAGTTCGGCGATGCGTTGTTCGCGTTGGCCGGCTTCGCTGTCTTCGGGGGCGCTGCAGAAATCGACGTTGTCCTGGAGGGCGCGGTAGTCGTCTTCGCTCAGGCGGCCCAGGACCGAGACGGCGAGTTCGACTTCGATGACTTTGCGCAGCTGGTAGACCTGTTGGCCGTCCAGGTGCTGGAAGTGCAGGTAGTTGCGCAGGGCGCGGCTGGCGGGTTCGGTGCCGGCCTGGTTGAGATAGGCGCCGCCGCTGGGGCCGGTGCGGGTGTTGACCAGGCCTTCGACTTCCAGCGCCTTGAGGGCTTCGCGGGCGGAGCCTTTGGAGCACTGGAAGCTTTCCATCAGTTCGCGTTCGGTGGGCAAGCGGTCGCCGGGCTTCAGGGCGTCGGTGACGATGGAGCGTTTGACCGACTCGACGATCACGTCGGAGAGCTTCTGGCGTTTGCGGCGCAGCGGGCGGCTTAGCATGGTGTTTGATTGATCCTATTAATGCGGATTAATAGTACTTAATAGGGGTTTGGGGTGGGGCGTCAACGGAGGGGGTCGCTTTTGGTTTGGATGGGTCGTAAATGGTGGGGGTGTGCATATCCGTTTCTTCGGTTATGGCTGATATTGGTTCCGCTCTTACAGCG
>NZ_JACAPM010000007.1:0-77252 GCF_013385695.1 Pseudomonas sp. D8002 | reverse complement strand
GGCTTGAGTGTTTAAAAGCAAAATCAAAAGCTAAAGCGGGCACGGTCAAATGTGGGAGCTGGCTTGCCTGCGATGGCATCAACTGGGTGTACCTGATGCACCGAGGTGTCTGCATCGCAGGCAAGCCAGCTCCCACAGAAAAGCAGATCTGCTTTTGATCTTGATCTGAGCGAACGCGGGTAGTGCAGAGCGGGTAAACCGACAGGACGCCGTGACCGAAGAAACGGATATGTACACCCGCATGGCGCAGTAATTGCGTCCTCCCCAATCCACCCCCCCAAAAAAGGAGCACCCCCCATGCAACTACGCGCCTTGCGATATTTCCACGAGGTCGCCCGCTGCGCCTCCCTGCGTAAGGCCGCCGAACGTCTTTACGTCACCCCCACCGCCGTCAGCCGCCAGATCGAACACCTGGAGCACTTCTTCGGCGCCGCCCTGATTGAACGCGGCCCCCGCGGCATCCGCCTCACCGCCGAGGGCGAATGCCTGGCCGAACAAGTCACCTCAACCCTGCGCGGCCTCGACCAGGTACGCGAAGTCATCGCCAGCCGCCAAAGCCAGGTGGCCGGTAACATCAGCATCCATGTGTCAGAAAGTATCGTTTCCACCGTGCTCGCCCCGGTGCTCGCCACCTTCTACCGCGCCCACCCCAAGGTCACCTTCAACATCGTGATCGCCAGCGCCTCGGCCACCCTCGACGCCCTGTGCAGCGGCGAGGCGGACCTGGGCCTGGCGTTCTACCTGCAAGAGCGCGCCGACGTCGAAGTCACCGCCCACTGCCAGTTATGGCACCGGGTGCTGGTCAGCGCCGAACACCCCTTCGCCCAGCGCGACAGCATCGAATTGAGCGAACTGCAAGGCCAGCCCCTGGCGATTCCCGACTCGGCCTACGGCGTGCGCCAGGCCCTGGAAGTGGCGGCAAAAAAACGCGGCGTCACCCTCGAACCGGTGTTCACCACCAGCTCCCTGGAAGTGCAGAAGAGCCTGGCCCGGCAACGGGCAGCGGTGCTGATTTTGCCCCAGGTCGAGGCAGACGTGCGGGACCTGGGCGACGGCCTGGTCGCCGTGCCGATCGCCGATGAAGACCTCGGCCGCATCCGCATCGACCTCTGCGTGTACCGCAACCGCCCCCGCTCGGTGGCGGTGCTCAAGTGCCAGGAAATGCTGGCGGGGGCGATGCAGCGTTGTTCGCTGAACTGAGCCTGAGCCTCAGAAGATGTTGATCGGCACATTGGCGACGAGGCGGAACTCATCGTAGCTGCCGTCAATCTGCCCGCCGCTGGCGCGATGGTTGTAGACGATGGTGCGCAGTACGGTGTTCTTGAGTGTTCCGGACTGAATCACATAGGCCAGCATCAAGCCGTTTTCGTTGTGCTTGGCGCCATCCAGGCTGCGCACGTTGTAGCCGGTGTTGTGGCCGTTGCGGTCGCCATCGTAATGGGTGCCGTCGATGTCCCAACCCTTGGCGTGCCACAGGCTGGCGGTGAGGCCGGGCACACCGTAGGCGGCGAAGTCCAGGTCGTAGCGCAACTGCCAGGACTTTTCGTTGGGGCCGTTGTAGTCCGAGTACAGCGAGTTGGCCATGTAGTTGCCGGTGGACTCCCACACGTAGTCGAAGTATTCGTTGCCGAATACCTGCTGCCAGGCCAGGGTCAGGCTGTGGGCCAGGTGCGTGGCAGTGAAGGCCAGGCTGGCGGCGTTATTGTCGATGTAGCCGAGGTTTTTGTCGCCCGAGTCGCTGGTGTGGTAGTAGTTGAAGGCGGTCTTCAAGGCGATGTCGCTTTTGTCACCGATGCGGTGGGTCAGGCCGACGTAGGTCTGGTCCCACATGTCTTCGAAACGCGACGCGTAGACGCTGGCTTCCAGCCCGTAACCCGGTTTTACCGTGGCTCCCAGGTAGCTGATGCGTGCGCCGCTGTAGGCGCGGTTGCCGAAGGTGGTGGTGAGCTTTTCGGCGCCGGTGCCGGTGCGTGGAATCGCCCGCTCGAAGCTGCCGCCCTGCACCGACAGCCAGTCGAATTCGTTGCTGAACAAGCCCACGCCCTGGAAGCTGGAGGGCAGGGCGCGGTTGTCCTTGTAACGCAGGATCGGATTGTCGGTCATCAGCCGACCCGCCTTGATCTCGGTGCTCGACAGGCGAAAACGCACGTCGCCCACCCCCAGGCGGCTCCAGGTGGGAATCGCATCGCCGTCGCCGTCCACCAGCACCCGGTCGCCGCCATTGGCCACCTTGCCGTGCCCGCGCTCCAGGTTGACCGCGCTGAAGATCCCCGCATCCACGCCCACGCCAACCAGGCCCTGGGTGTAGCCGGAGCTGTACTTGAGCATGCTGGTCTGCACCCAGGTTTCCCGTACACGCGTGGGCTCGACGCCGCCGGCTTTCTTGATGCTCAAGTGGGTGGTGCGTTTGGTGTGCTGGTTGGAATAGTAGTGACGCAGGTTCAGGTCCAGGGTGCTGCCTTCGAGAAAGCCCGGTGCGCTGGCCTGGGCGTTTTCCTGGGCGAAAGCCTGGGTGCTGGACGCCAGGGTGACGGCCAGCAAAAGACGTGGATACATGGTAAATCCCCATACAAATCAGACGTAAGGCGACCGTCCCGGCAGGCCTTCAGGTGCTGCCGGTCGGTGGCGAAAAGACGCGGGACAGTGGGAAAAGGTATTCAGCGAACCGAAGCTTCTGTGAGCCGGGTTTCGCGGGCCGGGCTGCCGGGCAGCGGCGGACGGGTTTCCTTGGCGAACCAGGCGGCGGTGAGGCACACCAGGTTGGCGATCAGCAGGTACCAGACCGGCGACATCGGGTCGCCGGTGGTGCCGATCAACCAGGTGATGATGATCTGCGCGGTGCCGCCGAACGCTGCCACACCGAAGGCGTAGACGATGGAGAAACCGGTGGAGCGCACGGATTTCGGGAAGCTTTCCACCAGCAACACGATCAGCGCCGCGCCACTCATGCCGTGCAGGCCCGAGAGTACCGCCAGGGTCAGCAGGAAGGTCGCCGGGCTTGGGTGCTCGGTCATCAGTTGCAGGGCCGGGAACAAAATCAACAGCAACACCACCCGCGGTGTCATCAGGATCGTACGGCGCCCGAAGCGGTCGCAGAGCATGCCGCCGGCCACCGCGCACACGGCCATCGCTGCGCCGGCCACCAGGGTCGAGAGCATCGAGATGCTGGTGGGCAGCTTCAGTTCGGTGAGGGCGAAGGTGGTCATGTAGTTGAGGAAGTACTGGGTGATGGTGCTGCCGGAAAGGATCAGCAACCCCAGCACCAGTGCGCGCCGGTGCTTGCCGCAGACTTCTCGCACCAGGTCGCCGGTGCTGGTCTGCTCGCCGTGGCCGTGGAAGGTTTCGGCGAGGTTGCGGCGGATGTAGATGCCAATCGGCAACACCAGCAGGCCGAACACGAACGGCACGCGCCAGCCCCAGCTGTTGAGGTCTTCCGGGGACATGACCTTGGTCAGGGTGAACCCTACCAGCCCGGCCACCATGGCTGCGACGCCCTGGGCGACTACTTGCCAGCAGGCGTAGGTCCCGCGTTTGTGGGGTGGCGCCGCTTCGAGGATGTAGGTGGTGGCGGGGCCGGCTTCACCGCCCCAGGCCAGGCCCTGGATCATGCGGGTGAGCACCAGCAGGATCGGCGCCGCGATACCGATGGTCTCGTAACCGGGCAATATCGCGATGCTGCCGGTGCCCACGGCCATCATCACCAGGGTCAACAGCATCGCCGGTTTGCGCCCGACGCGGTCGGCGTAGGCGCCGATCAGTACTGCGCCCAGGGGCCGGACGATAAAGCCGATACCGAACGCCGTGACCGACAGCATCAGGCTGACGAAAGCGCTGTCGGACGGGAAGAACGTGTGGCCGATCATCACCGCAAAGGTTGCGTACACACCAAAGTCGAAAAACTCCACGGCGTTGCCCAGGACCACGGCGAAGATGCTCTTTTTGCCGGCGTCCGGGGACGGTGTTTCGGGTGCGTGATCAGGATCGGATCGTGTCAATTGCTCAGTGTGCATACCAGCCCCTCGATTTTAGTTATAGGTCGTCCGAGCTCCAGGCCAAGAGGGCCCGGAGCTGGCGTGTGGGTGGGCAGTTCTTACAGCGTCAAAAGTCAGGAAGGATTCGGCCAGTGGTGGATTGCGCCACGCCAGCTCTCGTAGGTTTTAGCGATTTGCAGCAGCCATTGATCGGCAAAACGCGGGGCGATCATCTGCAGGCCGATGGGCATGCCATCGGCGGCGAAACCGCAGTTGATCGACAACGCCGGTTGCTCGCCCATGTTCCACGGCACCGTGAACACGATGTGTTCGAACGGCAGTTGCGGGTTGTTGCTCGGTGATGGCCACTCGGCCGGGAACGCATTGACCTGGTTGGTGGGGGACAGCACCAGGTCGAGTTCGGTGAACACCTGCGCGGCGCGGCGGCGCATTTCAAAGGTCTGGTTGAAACCCTTTACGGCTTGTACGCCGCTGATCTCGGCGCCCGGCGCGGCCCAGTCGCGGATGTACGGCAAGACCTTGTCGAACTGCTCGCTGCTCAGGGCCGACAAATCGCCCCACTGGCGGGCGCGCCAGAAATGGTCGAGGCCATCGAGTTGTGCGCGGTCCATGATTGGCGGGATCAGCGTGACCTTGGCGCCGTGGGCTTCGAACAGCCGCGCGGCTTGCTCCACGGCTTCACAGACGAAGCCTTCAGGCTGCATGCCTGCGCCGGGTTCAAGCATCAGGCCGACGCGCAGGCCCTTGACCGAGAGCGGCTGGTTACTCCACTGGGTGGTGAGCGGCGGCAGGCTGGTGGCATCGCGGGCATCGGGGCGGGCCAGGTGTTGCATCAACAGCACGCAGTCGTCGACGGTGCGGGTCATGGGCCCGGCGGCGCGGCCGGTGTAGTACGGGTCGATGGGGATGCGGCCCAGGGTCGGCTTGAATCCCACCAGGCCGCACCAGGCGGCGGGCAGGCGCACCGAGCCACCGATGTCGGTGCCCACGTGCAGCGGGCCGTAACCGGCGGCGGCCGCTGCGGCGGCACCGGAGCTGGAACCGCCGGTGTTGTTGGCGGTGTTCCACGGGTTGCGGGTGATGCCGTGGAAGCTCGACAGGCCGGAAGACAGCATGCCGAAGTCCGGGTTGGTGGTCTTGGCCAGGATTATCGCGCCCGCTTCACGCATGCGGGCTGCGGGCGGTGCGTCCCTGAGGGCCGGGGTCAGGCGGGTGGCCGCGCTGCCGAGGGGAATGGGCACGCCTTCGGTGGCGATCAATTCCTTGAGAGTCACCGGTACGCCATCAAGGGCGCCGTTGGGTTGGCCCTTGTTCCAGCGCTCGGTGGAGGCCTGGGCCTGCTGGCGCACCTGTTGCGGGTCGAAGGCATAGAGCGCGTTGATCTGCGGCTCCCAGCGGTCGATGTGGGCCAGGAGTTGGTCGTAGTAGTCGATGGGCGCGAGTTGCCGGCTGGCAAATTGCGCCAACAGTTCGGCGGCCGTAAGGGTATGCAGGTCAGTCATCGAACGCTTCCTTGTGATGGGCCGGCTGGCTCATGGCGGGTTGCAGTAGGAACGACTATATAAACCCCGGTGTGAAGCGGCCATCACAATCGATGCAGTTCAGTGTTGCGTTTTTGTGTGCACTGAAACCGGCGGGTAGATGTGGGAATGGCTGGAAGGTTTACTGTTTGGCGGGAGGACCTCAGGCACAGGCACCTGGCGTCTTTTTCCTGCGTGCCGACTCACGACGATAGCTCCGGATAGGCTGGGGTTTTGCCCGTATGCGGGATTGGAAAGACATCCACGTCGCAGGGTCAAAGCGGGTGGCTGATACCACCGCTTCCTGGAGCAGCATGATGGAAATAGCGTCTGACGCATCCGGGTATTCAGTATCGAGGATGATTTCCAAGGTGTCCTTGTCGCGATAGCCGCTGCAGGTCGGAATCAGACTGAAGGCGTGATCTATACCTTCGGACTCATTCGGCTCGCAGATGGATGAAACAACGCCCACATAAACATTCCGATCGTTCAGCGTGAACATGCATTGAGAGCCGCGCGCAATGGATTCCCTGAGCAGGGTCCTGAGGGGGCGCCCCGTTAGAAGCTCGAGCATCAATTGCTGGTTCAGTTCCTCCTCTGAAGCAAGTTGCAGTCTTCGTCGACGCCAACGCACAAATAATCGCCCCCAGCAGTAGGGAATGATCATGGCTGTCAGGCCGACCTGGAGCAAAAATACCCAGAGGCCATGATTTCTCTCGGTGGCAATATCCAGCTCTATCAGCAGCTTGCCCAGATAAGCACTGTAATCAATGGGGATTGTCTGGCCAGCCAGTTGCAGCGGCTGTTTGGACAGGCAAAGAATCAAAGTGGTCAGTACGAACGACAGTACGAGGCAGGTCCAGCCTAATCTTGCGACCTGTAGATAGAGTAACTGGCCCTCAAAGCGGTGGAGGCGGCAGTAATGGCCGGGGTGTTTCAAACACACCAAATAGCCACTCACCAATAACGGCAGTATCAGTAGTAGCCCCATGGGTTATTTGAATATCAGTTCACGTATCTTGCGCTTGTGTTCCTTGAACTCGGGTGAGTTGGCGATTTCCGCCGGGTCGACAGAAATACCCCACTCACCCACTATCCTCATGGTTTTGTACCGCTTGATAGCCCTGATATTTTCCAGATCTTCCTCAGTGGGTTTCTTGAACCACGCAAACGACTCAAACATGACCGGCACCCTCATAAAAAAGTAGTCGGTTTTATAGCAAGAGCCGTTTTTACCGACTACTGATGGCCCCCATCCAGAACTCCCCGCGTATCGTAGGAAACGTCCTTAGTTGCCCCAACGGTCTAAAACGTCGGCGGTGTAATCACCCAAATCACCACCGCATCCACCTTCCCGGGGTTGCCATACCGATGGGGCTCACTGCTGGAGAAGCTGAAACTGTCCCCTTCAGCCAGCTGAAAATGCCGCTCGCCCACCCATAACTCAAACGTTCCGCTCAACACATAACCCGCCTCTTCACCCTCATGGCTATAGCTCTGCTGGCTATAGGTGCCCGGTGGAAAGCGCGAGTGCAGCATCTCCAATTGATGATTGGGCAGGGGCGTCAGCAACTGGTCGACGATCCCGTCCTCATAGTGAATGCTCTGGCGATTGTTCCTGCGCACCACAAAACCTTCATCCTCCGCTGCCGGCGTGGTCTCACTGGCAAAAAACCACTGGATCGTCACCCCCAGGCTGCGGGCGATGTTGAACAAGGCCGGGATCGACGGGTAGGCGAGGTTGCGTTCCAGTTGGCTGATATAGCCGGCCGTCAATTCGCTCATCTGCGCCAATTCGGTAAGCGTCATGCCCCGGGCCTTGCGCAAGCCGCGGATGCGGGTGCCGAGAAACAGCTGTGGCGGTTGGTCGTTCAAATGTCCCACGCTACTTTCAATCCTTCATAAATCGCCTCTTCGGCGGTACGCGGCGCCAGGCAATCGCCGATCCGCGTGAACGCCACCAGGCCTTCCAGTTCTGCGCCCAGAGTGTCCACCGGCTGGTGGCCCTGGCACAACACCAGGGTGTCGATATTTTCCAGCAGCATCGGCTCGCCGCTGGCGGTGTGTTGCAGGTAGACGGTAGTGTCGTCGCAGCCGTACAAACGGGCGTAAGGGATGATCGGAATGCCCAGCCGATGCAGTTCGCCGGCCAGTTGGTCACGCACGTACAACGGCAGGTTTTCCCCGCAATGGGTGCCGTTCACCGCCAGTTGCACCTGATGGCCGGCACGGGTGAGGCGCTCGGCAATGCCCGGGCCGATCCAGTCGCAACGCCAGTCCACCACGACCACCGAACGGCCCAGTTGCACCTCATCGCGCAGCACTTGCCAGGCATCCACCACCTGTAGCTCGCCGCCGCGTTCGAAGGCCGGCCAGTAGGGCTCGGCGCCGGTGGCGATGATCACCCGGTCAGGTTGTTCGCGTTCCACCAATGGGCGGTCGACGCGGGTGTTGCGTACCACGCGGACCCCGGCCAGTTCCATCTCGCGCTGCAGGTTGGTACTGGCGCCGCCGAACTCGCTGCGTCGGGGCAGTAACTGCGCCAGAAGCACCTGGCCGCCCAATTGGGCACTGGCCTCATACAAGGTCACCTCATGTCCGCGCTGCGCCGCCACCGCTGCCGCTTTCATCCCTGCCGGGCCGCCACCGGCGACCATGATCCGCTGGCGTCGCAGTGCCGGTTGCAGTTGGCCAAACTGCAATTCGCGGCCGGTCTCGGGATGCTGGATGCAGGAGATCGGCAGGCCTTTGTGGAAGTGGCCGATGCACGCCTGATTGCAGGCGATGCAGGCGCGTACATCCTCGGCATGGCCGCTTGAGGTCTTGGCCGGCATGCGCGGGTCGCAGATCAGCGCGCGGGTCATCCCGCACACATCGGCCTGGCCGCGTTGCAGCATCAGTTCGGCCTCCTGGGGCTGGTTGATGCGCCCGGTGACGAACAGCGGAATCGACAGGTGCGTCTTGAACGTCGCCGCTTCTGTCGCCAGGTACGCCGGGGCAATGGCCATGGGCGGCACGATATGGATCGCGCCGCCGAGGGAGGCCGAGGTGCCGGCAACGATGTGCACGTAATCCAGGTGTGATTGCAGCTGTTGCACGGCGGCCAGGGAATCCTCTTCGGTCAGGCCTTCGGGGTCGCGTTCATCGGCAGAAATGCGCAGGCCGATGATGAAGTGCTCGTCGGTTTCGGCACGCACCGTGGCGATGATTTCCCGCAGGAAACGCAGGCGTTGTTCCAGCTCGCCGTTGTAGCCGTCGGTGCGGCGATTCACCCGCGGGTTGAGAAATTGCGCGGGCAGGTAACCATGGCTGGCGACCACTTCCACACCGTCAATCCCGGCCTGATACAGGCGCCTTGCCGCAGCGCCGTAGCCGGCGACGATCTCGTCGATCATTGTCTGGTCAAGGGCGCGCGGCATCACCCGGAAGCGTTCGTTGGGCACCCCGGAAGCCGAGTAAGCCACCGCCAGCAAGCCATCCGCCGACTCCATGATTTCCCGCCCCGGATGGAAAATCTGCGACAGCACCACGGTGCCGTGGGCGTGGCAGGTTTCGGCCAGTCGGCGATAGCCGTCGATGCAGCTGTCATCGGTGGCCATCAGCACATGGGAGGTGTAGCGGGCGCTGTCGTGCACCCCGGCCACCTGCAACACAATCAGCCCCACGCCGCCTTCGGCGCGTGCCCGGTGGTAGGCGATCAACTGCTCGTTGACCTGGTTGTCGGTGGGCATCGAGGTGTCGTGCCCGCTGGACATGATGCGATTTTTCAGGCGTTTGCCGCGCAGTACCAGCGGTTCAAAAAGATGCGGAAAGGCATGGGGCGACATGGTGCGGATACTCCAGGCGCTGTTGTTATTATTTTTCTATAGGAGGTCAGCCTCAGTAAAAAATCAACTTGTTTTTTTACTGGCGACTGGATTAGCGTCAGCCACATCACCCACCCGCCTGGAGAATAAAAATGCCTGGGGCCACCGAACAACAGCTGCGCGAAGAGCTTGCCGCCTGCTACCGGCTGATCGCGCACTTTCGCATGAGCGATTTGATTTTCACCCATATCTCGGTGCGTATCCCGGGGCCCGAGCATCACTTTTTGATCAACCCCTATGGGCTGATGTTCGAGGAGATCACCGCCTCCAGCCTGGTGAAGATCGGCCTGGACGGACGTGCGGTCGAGGCTTCGGCCCATGGCGTCAACCCGGCGGGGTTTGTGATTCACAGCGCGATTCACGGCGCCCGCGAAGATGCGCAGTGCGTGCTGCACACCCACACCCGCGCCGGCTGTGCGGTGGCGGCCCTGGAATGCGGGCTGTTGCCGGTGAACCAGATTTCCATGGAGTTCTACGGCAAGGTCGCCTACCACGACTACGAAGGCGTGGCGCTGGACATGGACGAGCAACAGCGACTGGTGCGCGACCTCGGCGACAAGCCGGTGTTGATGCTGCGCAACCATGGTTTGTTGACGGTAGGGGAGACGGTCAGCCAGGCGTTCCTGCGCATGTATTACCTGGAGAAGGCCTGCGATATCCAGATCGCCGCCCAGGCGTGCGGCAAGCTGATCCTGCCGCCTGCGCACGTGTGTGAATACACCGAGCGGCAGTTCAATGAGCCAGGCCGGCCACTGGAAGAGGGCGAACTGGCAGACCCGGACGCCATGCAACTGGCATGGGCGGCATTGCTGCGGTTACTGGATCGGGTGTCGCCGGGGTTCCGGGAGTGAGGTAGAGTCGTCCAGCCGACTCAACCCAAGGACACCGCCTCATGACCCAGGAATCCCGTTTCTCCCGCATGGAACCGGAGTTGCGCAAGGCCAATCTGGTGCAGGCGACGTTGGCCTGCCTCAAGCGCGACGGCTTCCAGGGCGCGTCGATCCGCAAGATCAGCGCCGAGGCCGGGGTGTCGGTGGGGCTGATCAGTCACCACTATTCGGGCAAGGATGAGCTGGTGGCCGAGGCCTATCGGTCAATCACCCGGCAGGTGATGGACCTGCTGCGGGATGCGATGGCCAAGGCGCCGCCCAGTCCGCGGGAGCGGCTGTCGGCGTTCTTCCGCGGCTCGTTCTCCCCCGAATTGCTCGACCCGCAACTGCTGGATGCCTGGCTGGTGTTCTGGGGGGCGGTCAAGACGGCCCCGGCGATCAACCAGGCCCACGAACACTCCTATGGCGAGTACCGCACCATCATGCGTTCGGCCTTGGTGGACATGGCCGGGGAGGAGGGCTGGAAGCAGTTCGATGCCGATTTGGCGGCCATCGCCTTGAGCGCCTTGCTCGACGGCTTGTGGCTGGAATCGGGGCTCAATCCCGGCACCTTCACCCCGGAGCAGGGCATCCAGATCTGCGAAGCCTGGGTCGATGGCTTGCAGTCGGGCGGGCGCAAGCGCTTCCAGATCAAACCCTGAACTGACGATTCCGCGCCGCCTGGACGCAATGTCCGGGCCGGCATTTTCCCCTCGAAAAATATTTGCAGTTACCCGATTGCCTCCTTACTGAACACTCGTTTAGTATCGCCCCATGTCGCACCCCTCAAGCCAATTAAAATAATTCGAGGATTCCATGACTACAGATCCGTCCGTGCTCACTCAGGTGCAGGCAGGTGTTGCCTGGATCACCCTCAATCGCGGCCCCCAGCGCAACGCCCTGGACATCCCGACCCTCAAGCACCTGCATGCCTTGCTGGACGGTTTCAACCGCGACCCGGCTGTGCGCGTGGTGGTACTGACCGGCAGCGGTCGCAGCTTCTGCGCCGGTGCCGACCTTGCCGAATGGGCCGATGCCGAAGCCCGTGGCGCCCTCGAAACCTACGGCTGGACCGAAACCGCCCACGCCCTGATGACCCGCCTGCACACCCTCGACAAACCTACCCTCGCCGCCATCAACGGCACGGCGGTCGGTGCCGGCATGGACCTCACCCTGTGCTGCGACCTGCGCGTCGCCGCGCAATCGGCACGCTTCAAGGCCGGCTACACCAGCATGGCCTACTCGCCGGACGCCGGCGCCAGCTGGCATCTGCCGCGCCTGATCGGCAGCGAGCAAGCCAAGCGCCTGCTGTTCCTCGATGAATTGTGGAGCGCCGACCGCGCCCTGGCCGCCGGGCTGGTGGGCGAAGTCGTTGCCGACGAGCAACTGCATACCCACGTCGCCGAGCTGGCCACGCGTCTGGCCAACGGCCCGACCTTTGCGTTTGCCCAGACCAAAACCCTGATCCGCGAAGGCGCCGGGAGCAGCCTGCCCGAGCAGCTCCAGGCGGAACTCGCCGCCGGTTTGCTGTGTGGACGCAGCGCCGACGGTGCTGAAGCCCTGCGCGCCTCGATGGAAAAGCGCCCACCGAACTTCTCCGGCAACTGATTCCCCTTCAAAACACCCTCGAACGATCGACAGGTAGCGCCATGAATTTCCAGCCCAGCCAAGAACAAGACATGTTGGTGGACGCGGTACGCAGTTTTGTTGCCAAGGAGTTGTTGCCCCACGAGGAGGCGGTGGACCGCGCCGATGAAGTTTCGCCGGAGCTTGCCGCGCAGATTCGTGACAAGGCCATCGCTGCCGGTTTCTATGCCTTCAACATGCCGGAAGACGTCGGCGGTGGCGGCCTGGATTACCTGTCACAGGCGTTGATCGAGCGTGAGTTGTCGAAAGTCTCCTGGGCGCTGCATGTGTTTGTCGCCCGGCCGTCGAAAATCCTCATGGCCTGCACCGGCGCGCAGATTGGCGAGTACCTGTTGCCGTGCGTGCAGGGCAAGAAGATCGACTGCTTTGCCCTGACCGAACCGGGTGCCGGTTCCGACGCCAATGCGATCAAGACTCGCGCCGTGCGCAGCGGTGATGACTTTGTGCTCAACGGCAGCAAGCACTTTATCAGCCACGCCGGCCACGCGGATTTCGCCATCGTGTTTGCCGTTACCGACACCTACGAACACAACGGTCGCCAACGCAATGCCGTGACCTCGTTCCTGGTGGACCGTGGCACGCCAGGCATGACCATTCGCCGGGGCCCCAAGTGCGTCAGCAACCGCGGCTACCACACTTATGAAATGTTCTTCGACGATTGCCGCGTACCAGCCTCCAAAGTCCTCGGCGAAGTCGGCAAAGGTTGGGAAGTCGCCAATGCCTGGCTGACCGCAGGCCGGGTGATGGTGGCTGCCAACTGCGTCGGCCAGGCCCAGCGTGCGCTGGACGTTTCCCTGCAATGGGCGGCCGACCGCAAGCAGTTCGGCCAGCCCATCGGCACCTACCAAGGCATCTCGTTCAAGCTCGCCGACATGGCCACGCAAATCCGTGCGGCCGAACTGCTGACCCTGAACACCGCCTGGAAAATGGACCAGGGCACCATGACCGACGGCGAGGCCGGCATGGCCAAGTTGTTTGCCAGCGAAGTACTGGGCAAGGTTGCCGATGAAGCAGTGCAGATCTATGGCGGCATGGGTTTGATGGACGAAGGCCCGGTGGAGCGCATCTGGCGCAACGCGCGGATCGAGCGGATCTGGGAAGGCACTTCGGAAATCCAGCGCCACATTATTGCCCGCGAACTGTTGCGGCCACTGTTGCGCTGATCGGGTCGGAGAACGCTTATGTCCCAGGCTATTCGCGACAATCTCAAGCGCCTGCTGGCGCCCCGTCACCTGGCGTTTGTCGGTGGGCGCAGCATGGCCCGTGCCCTCAAGCGCTGCGCCGAGGGTGGTTTTGCCGGCCAGATGTGGCTGGTCAACCCGCAACATGACAGCCTCGATGGCGTTCCCTGCGTGCGTCGCGTGGCCGATTTGCCGTGCGGTCCGGATGCGGTGTTTATCGCTACCAATCGCGAGCTGACCCTGACCTGTGTCGCCGAACTGGCGGCCATTGGCACCGGTGGCGCCATCTGCTACGCCTCCGGGTTTGCCGAAACCGGCGCCGAGGGCCAAGCCTTGCAGCAACAACTGCTCAAGGCCGCTGGCGAGATGGCACTGCTGGGCCCCAATTGCTATGGCCTGCTGGATTACCTGCACAGCTCGGCGTTGTGGCCGGTGGCCCATGGCGGCAAGCCGGTCGAGAAGGGCGTTGCGGTGCTGACCCAGAGCGGCAACTTTGCCTACAACCTGTCCATGAGCGACCGTTCGCTGCCGGTGGCCTATATGGCATCGGTGGGCAACCAGGCGCAGCTGGGGGTTGCCGAGTTGATGGACGTGCTGCTCGACGAGCCGCGCGTTACAGCGATTGGCTTGCACCTGGAAGGCTTGAAGAATGTGCCGGGGTTCGCCCGTGCGGCCCACAAGGCCCTGGAAAAAGGCATTCCGATCATCGCCCTGAAAACCGGGGTGTCACAGATCGGCGCCGAGTTGGCTTTGAGTCATACCAGTTCGTTGTCGGGTTCCGATGCGCTGTACGACAGTCTGTTCGCGCGCCTGGGTGTGATCCGGGTCAGCGGGCCGGTGAGTTTTGTCGAGACCCTGAAGGCGGCGGCCTGCGGTAATCTGCCGGCGGGCAACAGCCTGATCGCCCTGGCCTGTTCCGGTGGTGATGCCGGGTTGATTGCCGACTACGCCGAGCGCAACGATTTGAGCCTGCCGAAGCTCGACGAAGGCCAGCGTGAAGAGTTGGCGCAGGTGCTGCCCAGCTACGCCAACCTGGTCAACCCGCTGGATTTCACCACGGCCATCTGGGGCAACAGCGACGCGCTTAATACGATGCTCGACACGGCACTGCGCACCGAAGCGGATGCGGCAATGCTGGTGCTCGACTACCCGGCGGAATTTACCGGTGAGCGCAAGGAGTGCGACCTGCTGCTGGAGCTGTTTTGCAGTGCGCTGACTCGCCACAGCAAGACTGGCTTTGTCACCTCTGCATTTCCCGAATTGCTCCCGGCCCACGCTCGCGAGCGTCTGCATGCCCAGGGCGTTGCCGCGTTGCAAGGCGTGGAAGATGCGCTGGCGGCCTGGGGCCGGATTGCTGACTATCAAAACAATCGCCGGGCGTTGTTGGCGCGGGGTGAGTCGATACTGGTGCCGCTGTGCCCGCAAGCGCTTGAACAACACGGACAGTCGCTTGATGAGTGGGATTCCAAGCAGGCTTTACGGGCTTTCGGCCTGACCACGCCAGCCGGTGTCTTGAGCACTCCCGAGCGGGCCATAGCCGATGCCAAAGTGCTGGGTTACCCGCTGGTACTCAAGGCCGTCAGTGCCGACTTGCCGCATAAAACCGAAGCTGGCGCCGTGGCGCTCAACCTGCAGGACGGCTTCGCCTTGACTGCTGCCCTGGCTCATATGCGCGAGCAAATCGCCGCTTATGCGCCGGATGTGCCGTTCGATCAGCTGCTGCTGGAGTCCATGGCTACGCCGCCGCTGGCCGAGCTGATTGTGGGCATCAAGCGCGAAAACGACTTCGGCCTTGCGCTGGTGATCGGCGCTGGTGGAATCCTTGTGGAGTTGCTCAAGGACAGCCGCAGCCTGCTGTTGCCGACCACCGACGACGCAATCCGCAACGCCTTGCTCAGCCTGCGCAGCGCCGCATTGCTGCAAGGCTTTCGCGGACGCGAAGTGGCCGACATGGAAGCCCTGGTGGCGGCGATTCGTGCGGTGGCCGACTACGCCTGCGCCAACGCCGGGCAATTGCTGGAGCTTGATGTAAACCCATTGCTGGTCAATGCCCGGGGCGCCACGGCGGTCGATGCATTGATCCGTCTCGCCCAGGCGTGAAGGAGATGACAATGCAAAGCAAAACCTTGACGGGCGGCCAGGCCCTGGTGCGATTGCTGGCCAACTATGGTGTCGACACGGTGTTCGGGATTCCCGGAGTGCACACGCTGGAGCTGTATCGCGGCTTGCCGGGCAGCGGTATTCGGCATGTGCTGACCCGCCACGAGCAGGGCGCCGGCTTTATGGCCGACGGTTATGCGCGGGTCAGCGGCAAGCCGGGGGTGTGTTTCATCATCACCGGGCCGGGGGTGACCAACGCCGCGACGGCGATCGGCCAGGCGTATGCCGACTCGATTCCGCTGCTGGTGATTTCCAGCGTCAACCACACCGCCAGCCTCGGCAAAGGCTGGGGCTGCCTGCATGAAACCCAGGACCAGCGGGCGATGACCGCGCCCATCACTGCGTTTTCAGCGGTGGCGTTGAGCGCCGAGGATTTGCCGGAGTTGATCGCGCGGGCCTACGCGGTGTTCGACAGTGAGCGACCGCGCCCGGTGCATATTTCGGTGCCGCTGGATGTACTGTCGGCGCCGATCAAACGGGACTGGAGCAATGAGGTGGTGCGCCGTCCCGGACGCGGTTTGCCATCGGCTGAAAGCCTTGATCAGGCAGTGGCAAAACTGGCCGCGGCCAAGCGCCCGATGATCATTGCCGGTGGTGGTGCACTGTTGGCGGCCGATGCCTTGCAGCGCTTGAGTACGCAGTTGGCGGCGCCGTTTTTCAGCAGTGTCGCCGGCAAGGGATTGTTGCCGGTGGAGCATCCGCTGAATGCCGGTTCGACCCTGTGTGTCGAGCCCGGCTGGCAGCTCATCGCCGAGGCGGATGTGGTGTTGGCCATCGGCACCGAAATGGCCGATACCGACTTCTGGCGTGAACGCCTGCCGATTAATGGCGAGCTGCTGCGGGTGGATATCGACCCGCGCAAGTTCAACGATTTCTATCCTTGCGCCGTCGCGTTGCACGGTGATGCCCAGCAAACGACGCTGGCTTTGCTGGAACGCTTGCCAGCCACGCCGCGCAACGCGGATGCCGCCACCGCTGCGGTCGCGACGTTACGCCAGGCAGTCAGCAGCGGCCATGGTCCGTTGCAACGCATTCACCAGGCGATTCTCGACCGCGTGGCCGCCGAGTTGCCGGCCAATGCCTTCATCAGCAGCGACATGACCCAACTGGCTTACACCGGCAACTACGCCTTTCCCAGCAACGCCACCCGCAGTTGGCTGCATCCCACCGGCTACGGCACCCTGGGCTATGGCCTGCCGGCCGGTATCGGCGCCAAGTTCGGCGCACCGCAACGGCCCGGCTTGGTGCTGGTGGGCGACGGCGGCTTTCTCTACACCGCCCAGGAACTGGCCACGGCCGTGGAAGAACTGGACAGCCCGCTGGTGGTGTTGCTCTGGAACAACGACGCCCTGGGGCAGATTCGCGACGACATGTTGAACCTGGACATCGAACCCATCGGCGTACTGCCGCGCAACCCGGACTTCGCCGCCCTGGCGCGGGCGTTCGGCTGCACGGTCAGCGAGCCACAGAACCTGGATGAGCTGCAGACGGATTTGCGTAACGGTTTCAAGCGCAACGGCGTGACCTTGATCGAGTTGAAGCATGCCTGTGTGAACCTTTAGAGGAGCAACACCATGAGCGAAAACAACAACAAAATGACTCAAGCGATGCACCGGCGGGACTTCCTCAAGCACAGCGCCGTAGCCGGTGCCGTGGCCGCCGCGTTTTCCATGGGCCTGCCGCTGCAGGCCTTTGCCGAGGAGGCCACGCCCAAGCCGGGCGGAGTGCTGCGCATGGGCCTGGCCGGCGGCAGCACCACCGACTCCCGCGACCCGGGATCCTGGGTCGACACCTTCACCTTCGTCGGCTTTTCGGCGGTGTACAACACCCTCACGGAAATCGCGGTGGACGGCAGCGCCATCCCCGAATTGGCCGAAAGCTTCGAGTCGACGCCCGACGCGCGCACCTGGACCTTCAAGCTGCGCCAGGGCGTGACCTTCCATAACGGCAAAAGCCTGACCGCTGACGACGTGGTGGCCTCGATCAACCATCACCTGGCAGCCAACTCCACCTCGGCGGCCAAGACGGTGATCGGCGATGTGGCCAGTGTCAGCGCCAAGGGCAGCGATGCAGTGGTGTTCGAACTGCACTCGGGCAATGCCGATTTCGCCTATGTGGTCGCGGATTACCACCTGGTGATCATGCCCGCCAAGGACGGCGCCGCCGACTGGCAGGCGGGGATCGGCACCAGCGGTTATCGCCTGAAAAGCTTCGAGCCGGGCGTACGCATGGACCTGGAGCGCAACCCTGATTACTGGAAGCCGGGCAGGGCACACTTCGCCAGCGCCGAGCTGTTGGCGATTGCCGACGGCGCAGCGCGGGTCAATGCGCTGGTCACCGGGCAAGTCGACGTGATCAACAAGGTCGACCTGAAAACCGTGGCCTTGCTCAAGCGCAATCCCACGCTGGTCATCGAAGAAACCAAGGGCGCCCAGCACTACACCTTCCCGATGTTATGCGACAGCAACGAGTTCAAGAACAACGACATCCGCATGGCGATGAAGCATGCGATCAACCGCGAAACCCTGCTGGCCTCGGTGCTGCATGGCTATGGCCTGGTGGGCAACGACCATCCGATCCAGCCGGGCAGCCGCTTCATCAACGCCGCCCTGGAGCAGCGCACCTACGACCCGGACAAGTCGCGGTTCTACCTGCGCAAGGCCGGTGTGGAGTCGCTGAAGGTGCGCCTGCAAGCTTCCGATGCCGCCTACACCGGCGCGGTGGATGCTTCGGTGCTGTTCAAGGAGCAGGCGCGCCAGGCCGGGATTGATATCGACGTGGTGCGCGAGCCGGCGGATGGCTATTTCTCCAACATCTGGATGAAGCAGCCGTTCACCACCTCGTTCTGGTACAGCAGCCTGACTGCCGACCGCATGTTCAGCATCGGCTACGCCAAGGGCGCGGCATGGAACGAAACCCATTGGAATAATGACCGCTTCAACCAGTTGCTCAACGCAGCGCGAGGCGAGATGAATGCGCCGCTGCGCCAGGAGATGTACAACGAAATGCAGAGCCTGTGCCGGGACGACGGCGGGGCGATTGTGCCGTTGTTCGCCAGCTCCGTGGCGGCCCGCTCGAACCGCGTCAGCCATGGACCGCTGACGGCGCCGTATGGGGAACTGGATGGGTTGCGGCTGATCGAGCGGTGGTGGCAGGCGTGAAGATTTCAGATACGCCACAAATCAAATGTGGGAGCGGGCTTGCTCGCGAATGCGGTGGGTCAGTCTCTATCTGTATTGGCTGACACACCGCTTTCGCGAGTAAGCCCGCTGCCACATTGGTCCTGTGTCGCCTTCGAGCACATGCCCCACTCATGAGAACCGAACATGAATAGCCTATTCAAACTGGTACTCCAACGCTTGGCCCTCGGCCTGCTGTCGTTGTTCGCCGTCTCGGTGATCATCTTCCTGGCGGTCAGCATGCTCCCCGGTGATATCGCCCAGGCCATGCTCGGCCAGTCCGCCACGCCGGAAACCGTCGCCGCCTTTCGCGCCCAACTGGGCCTGGACCTGCCGCCCCTGAGCCGGTTCGTGCAATGGTTGCTGCGCCTCCTGCACGGCGACCTCGGTGCGTCCCTGGCCAACCAGCGTCCCATCGCCGAACTGATCGGCGCACGCCTGGGCAACACCTTGCGCCTGGCGGCACTGGCGGCGTTGGTCTCGGTGCCCCTGGCGCTGGTGCTGGGGATGCTCGCCGCGCTGTACCGCAACAGCTGGTTCGACCGCCTGCTCAACACCTCGGCCCTGAGTGCGGTGTCGTTCCCGGAGTTCTTCGTCGCCTACCTGCTGATCCTGGTGCTTTCGGTCAAGCTGGGCTGGTTTCCCAGCCTGTCCAACCTGGCGCCGGATGCCTCATTCGCCACCATTCTCGAACGTTCGGTGTTGCCGGTGGCCACCCTGAGCCTGGTGGTGATCGCGCAGATGATGCGCATGACCCGCGCCTCGCTGATCAACCTGCTGGCCAGCCCGTATATCGAAATGGCCCGGCTCAAGGGCATCAGCCAGTCGCGGATTATCTGGCGCCACGCGTTGCCCAATGCCCTGGCGCCGATCGTCAACGTGATCGCGCTCAACCTCGCGTACCTGGTGGTGGGCGTAGTGGTGGTGGAAGTAGTGTTTGTCTACCCGGGCCTCGGCCAGTTGCTGGTGGACTCGGTGTCCAAGCGCGATATCCCGGTGGTGCAGGCGTGCAGCCTGATCTTTGCCGCCACCTACATCCTGCTCAATACCGGCGCCGATGTGCTGTCCATCGCCACCAACCCACGCCTGATGCATCCCAATGGGTAGACCATGAGCCTTCTCACACAACTGGCCCGGGCGCCATTGAGCGCGAAGTTCGGCCTGCTGGTCATCGTGCTGTACGTGCTGGTGGCGTTATTTGCGCCGGTGCTCGCACCTTACGGGGAAACCCAGGTGGTGGGTGACGGGTTTGCGCCCTGGAGCGGCCAGTTCCTGCTGGGCACCGATAACCTTGGGCGGGACATGTTCAGCCGCCTGGTGTATGGCGCGCGCAACACCCTGGGCATCGCTTTTTTGACCACGGTGCTGGCGTTTTTGCTGGGCGGTTTGAGCGGCTTGATAGCCGCGATCAAGGGCGGCTGGGTCGACCAGGGATTGTCGCGGGTGGTGGATATCCTGATGGCGATCCCGCAGCTGATCTTCGCCTTGCTGATTCTCAGCGTGGTGGGCACCAATGCCACCTCGCTGGTGCTGGTGATTGCACTGCTGGATTCGACCCGGGTGTTTCGCCTGTCGCGGGCCGTGGCGATGACCGTGGTGGTGCAGGACTTCGTCGAAGCCGCCCGGCTGCGTGGGGAAGGGCTGTGGTGGCTGGTCACCCGCGAAGTGCTGCCCAATGCCGCCGCGCCATTGATTGCCGAGTTCGGCCTGCGGTTCTGTTTCGTGTTCCTGTTTATCAGCGCGCTGTCGTTCCTTGGCCTGGGCATTCAACCACCCACCGCCGATTGGGGCAGCATGGTCCGCGACAATGCGGTGCTGATTACCTTCGGCGACATCAGCCCGTTGCTGCCGGCCCTGGCGGTGGCGTTGATCACCGTCAGCGTGAATTTTGTCGTCGACTGGATGCTGCATAAATCCAGCGGCCTGAAGGAGTGTTGAGGATGGACAAGCCACTGCTGGAAATCCGCAACCTGCAGATCGAAGGGCATTACGAGGATGCCTGGCATCCGTTGATCAAGGGTATCGACCTGACGTTGCAACGGGGTGAGGTACTGGGGCTGATTGGTGAGTCTGGCGCGGGTAAATCAACCCTGGGCCTGGCGGCCATGGGCTTTGCCCGCGACGGTTGTCGCATCACCGGTGGCTCGGTGTGCTTTGACGGCATTCAACTGTTGCAGGCCAAACCCGAAGCCTTGCGCAAGCTTCGAGGACTGCGGATTGCCTACGTGGCGCAAAGCGCTGCCGCGTCGTTCAACCCGGCCCACCGGCTGATTGACCAGCATGTGGAAACCGCCGTGATCAACGGTGGCATCAGCCGCGCCCAGGCTGAACGCGAGGCGGTGGAGTTGTACCGCGTGCTGCGCCTGCCCAATCCGGAAACCATCGGCCAGCGTTATCCGCATCAGGTCTCCGGCGGGCAACTGCAACGGGTGATGACCGCCATGGCGATGGCCTGTCACCCGGACCTGATCATCTTCGACGAACCCACCACCGCCCTCGACGTCACCACCCAGATCGAAGTGCTGGCGGCGATTCGCGATGCGGTGAAAACCTTCGGCAGTGCCGCGCTGTATATCAGCCATGACCTGGCAGTGGTCGCGCAGATGGCCGACCGCATCATGGTGCTGCGCCACGGCAAGCTGGTGGAGGAGGCCGAGACCCGCACCATGCTCAGCGCCCCGCAGCAGGACTACACCAAGTCCCTGTGGGCGGTGCGCAGCTTTCGCACCGAGCCCAAGGCTTGCCCGCAGCAGCAGGTGCCGTTGCTGGAAGTGCGCCAGGTATGCGCCAGCTACGGGCATCAGCCGGTGCTGCATGACGTGTCGATGAGCCTGTATCGCGGCCAGACGTTGGCGGTGATCGGTGAGTCCGGCAGCGGCAAAAGCTCCACCGCACGCTTGATTACCGGGTTGCTGCCGGCTACGGCGGGGCAGGTGCTGTATGACGGTGAAGCGTTGCCGGCGGACTTTCGTCGGCGCAGCAAGGAGCAGTTGCGACGGATCCAGATGATCTACCAGATCCCCGATACCGCGCTGAACCCGCGCCAGCGCATCGTCGACATCATCGGCCGGCCGCTGACCTTCTACCTCGGCCTCAAGGGCAAGGCCATGCGTGCCCGGGTCGCCGAGTTGCTGGAGATGATCGAGCTGGATCCGGCCACCTTCATGGAGCGTCAGCCTCGTGAGCTGTCCGGCGGCCAGAAGCAACGTATCTGCATCGCTCGCGCCCTGGCGGCCGACCCACAATTGATCATCTGCGACGAAGTGACCTCGGCCCTGGATCAGTTAGTGGCCGAGGGTGTGCTGAAACTGCTCAACCGCATTCAGCAGCAGTTGGGCGTGGCCTACCTGTTTATCACCCATGACGTCGCCACGGTGCGCGCCATTGCCGATGAAGTGGTGGTGATGCAGCGGGGCAGGGTGGTGGACCAGGGCAGCCGCAGCGCGATCTTCACCCCGCCGTATCAGGACTACACCGGCTTGCTGTTTTCATCGGAGCCGGAAATGGACCCCGACTGGCTCGACCATTTGCTGGCCGAACGGGCCGCGCTTACTTCTTGAGGAGTTTTTATGAAGGTGTTGATTGTCCATGCCCATCCCGAGCCGCAGTCGTTTACCGCGGCCTTGCGTGACCAGGCCACGGCTACCCTGCAAGCGCAGGGGCATGAGGTGCAGGTCAGTGATTTGTACGCGATGAACTGGAATCCCGTAGCCAGCGCCTCGGACTTCACCTCGCGGGAGAACCCCGACTACCTGGTGTATGCCCTGGAGCAGCGCCTGGGGGTGAAAAGCCAATCCATCGCGCTGGATATCCGGCAGGAGTTGGACAAGCTGCTGTGGGCCGATCTGCTGATCCTCAACTTCCCGATCTTCTGGTTCTCGGCGCCCGCGATGCTCAAGGGCTGGATTGACCGGGTGCTGGTGTCGGGCGTGTGCTACGGCGGCAAGCGGTTTTATGATCAGGGCGGGCTCGCCGGCAAGAAAGCGCTGGTCACGGTCACCCTTGGCGGGCGCGAGCATATGTTTGGCGAGGGTGCGATTCACGGGCCGTTGGAGGACATGCTGCGGCCGATCCTGCGTGGCACGCTGGCGTATGTCGGGTTTGAGGTGCTGGAGCCGTTTGTGGCGTGGCATGTGCCGTATATCAGCGCCGAGGCCCGGCAGACTTTCCTGCACAGTTACCAGCAGCGATTGGAAGGGCTGGCGGATGACCAGCCGTTGGTGTTTCCGAAGCTCGAGCAGTTTGATGAGGCGCTGTACCCACTTTAGTCAAGTGAATGAAGATCCAGTGTGGGAGCGGGCGTGCTCGCGAAAGCGGCGCGCCAGTTGATGCATGTGCTGGCGGAACCACCGCATTCGCGAGCAAGCCCGCTCCCACATTTGGTCTTCATTTGTCAGGCGCGATTGTGTGCCCGCAACCGTTCGGCAGCGCTGCGTAGCAGCTGTTCCGTGCCGTCCCAGCCCAGGCAGCCATCGGTGATCGACACGCCGTATTTCATCGACGGGCTCAATGGCTGGCAGCCTTCGAACAGGTGGCTCTCGATCATCATGCCGATCAGCGAGGTGTCGCCCTGCAGGCGCTGTTCCAGCACGTCGTTGAACACCGCCGGTTGGCGCAGCGGGTCTTTGCCGCTGTTGGCGTGGCTGCAGTCGACCATGATCCGCGGCGCGACTTTGCTCTTGGCAAGGTCGGCGTGAACCTGGGCCACGCTCTGGCGATCGTAGTTCGGCCCACGATGGCCGCCGCGCAATACCAGATGGGTATCGGGGTTGCCCGGGGTCTGGATGATCGCCGGATGGCCCTGGCTGTCGACACCGAAGTGACGGTGCGGGTGAGCGGCGGAGCGCATGGCGTCACAGGCGATGGCCACGCCGCCGTCGGTGCCGTTCTTGAAGCCGACGGGCATGCCGAGGCCGCTGGCCATTTCGCGATGAATCTGCGATTCGGTGGTGCGCGCGCCAATGGCGACCCAGCTCAGCAGGTCATCGAAGTAGCCGGCAGCCATCGGTTGCAGCAGCTCGGTGGCGACCGGCAGGCCCAGGCGCAGCATTTCCCGCATCAGTTCCCGGGACAGGGTCAGGCCGGCGGCCATGTCGTCGCTGCCATCCAGGCGTGGGTCGTAGGCCAGGCCTTTCCAGCCGATGGTGGTGCGGGGTTTTTCGACGTAGGCGCGGATCACCAGCAGCATCTGGTCACTGACTTCATGGGCCAGTTTTTTCAGGTTGCGCGCGTATTCCATGGCCGATTCCGGGTCGTGGATCGAGCACGGGCCGACAATCACCAGCAGGCGTGAGTCTTCGCCCTTGAGAATGGCGCGCACGGCTTGGCGATGGGCGTGGATCTGTTCGTTGAGGAATGGGCTCAGGGGCAGTTGGTGCTTGAGCTCAAGGGCACTGGGCAAACGCTGGGTCAGCGCTTCATTGGCGCAGGACAGGGTGGAAACAGGCAGAGCGGCGATCGAGGAGTTCATATTCGGGCTTCCTGGGCAAGCAGCGGGCTGTTCCCGCACGCTCTGCCCTACTGGGGTGTTCGACAATTGGCCGTATTGGCTACGTGTGTTGGCTTGCCACCAATAGGTGACCGATCGGAGGCGGCAGGCTGTCCCGAACGGAGCTTGCTAAATCGCCAGGCGGTGGAGGTGTCGTAGCGGTAATAGGTGGCGTAGTTCATGGCGTGAGTCCTTTAAGTGTTCGGTGTGTGGCAAAAATAATAAGGGCTGAAAAAACAAAACCCCCGGTCGGGGAGCCGACCGGGGGTTAGATTTCTCTGGTAGGCGACCCCTTGAGTAGTGGGCGCCGATTTCAGGTATCAGGCGCGCCAGTGGCTAAACCAATACCCAAAATAAAAGCTGACCAGTGCGCTCAAACCGCTCACGCGGACAGCCACGACCGAGCGCTGGGCGCTGGCAGCAGGGCAAACCTGGGTGTGGGTGAGTTGCAACATGGTGTGTCTCCAAATGATGGGGGGAGCTTAACTGAGGCGAGCGGGTGGATTCAATCAGTAATTTCTATTGAGGTTGGGTACTTACGGCTATGACCCAAGTGTCGATATGCTGCACGGACTTCACGATGATTGCCTGGATGCGACCATGACGGCCTTGACGATTGCTGCTGCCCAATCCATTTCCATTGCGGGCGACGTACCCGGAAATATCGCGCGTCACTTGGCTTTCATGCGCGTGGCGGCGGAGCACGGCGTGCAGTTGCTGGTGTTTCCGGAACTGTCCCTGACCGGCTATGAACCGTCACTGGCCGCCGGGCTGGCGATCGCGCCCGGCGATGAAGCGCTGGCGCCGCTGCGGGAGATGGCCCGTGAATTGCGCATTACCGCGGTGGTGGGCATGCCGATTCGCCTGGGGGGCGCCAGTGAGGTGTTGATCGGTGCGCTGGTGCTGGGGCCGGATGGCTCGGTGGCGGTCTATACCAAGCAGCATCTGCATTCCGGTGAAGACGTGGCGTTTGCTGCGGGGCAGGGCGGGGCGGCCCTTGAATGGGGGGACGACCGGATCGCCCTGGCGGTATGCGCGGATTTTTCCCACGCCAGCCACCCTCGACAGGCTGCCGAGGACGGGGCGAACATCTACGCTGCGGGTGTGCTGATCAGCGAAGGCGGCTACGCGCCGGACACCGCCTTGCTACAGGGCTATGCCGCCGAGCACCGGATGCTGGTGCTGATGGCCAACCACGGTGGCCCATCCGGTGGCTGGGCCTGCGCCGGGCGCAGCGCAATCTGGGGCGCCGACGGTGGTTTGATCGCGGCTAGCCCGGGTGTAGGCGATACGCTGGTGATTGCACGACGCGACACCGGCGGCCAGTGGCAGGGAGAACAGGTGGCAATCTAGGGAGTTCAGGCACATGGCGTTTCAACTGCAGGCCGCGACCAGCCAACACCTGGCCTTCGCCCGGACCCTGACCCACCAGGCCATGGGTAATTATTATCGCCAATACGACTTGTCGTGGTCCGATGCCGGTTTCGATACCGCCTGGGCCGGACGAGAAAACTGGCTGATCTGTCGCGATAACGAGGTGCTGGGTTTCATCAGCATCAGTCGTGACCCCAAGGCACTGTATATCCGCGAATTGCACATCCTTGAGGCGTTTCGTCATCAAGGGGCTGGCGGCTGGGTTATCGAGCAGATGGTGTACAAGGCGCGCGCGCAAGGGCTGGGTCTTTTACGGTTGACCGTTTTCAAGACCAACCCGGCGCGAAGGCTCTATCAGCGCAAGGGCCTGGAAATCGTTGGAGCGGAGGATTGCTTCTGGCGCATGGAGCGCAATTGCCGGCCGTGATCGGGTGCGAGTACTGCCAGTTCGAGGAAAACAGGCACTTGGTTTTAATAAGCGCATACTCACTTCAAGAAATGACTTCCTGCTCTTGTCTCACGGTTTCGCCCTCAACCGGGATGATTCCGTCCTTCATGCCCAACAGGACCGCCACCTTGTGGGCTTCTCCACGTCGTCCCTTTTTGCGCCCAGCGAGCACTTGATAGGTGGTTGCCGGGTCCACGCCATGTTCCCGGGCGAACGCTTGAACAGACTTACCTTGATGTTCCAGCCAAGCCTTGGCTTGTGCAGCAGTGCGAATACCGGGCATAGTTCAAAACCGTTCAAGTTTGTGTAAAACGAGATGAGTGTGTCACCTCTTGGGGTGTGCCAAATAGGATCATACATCCAAATGAGTGGAATCGGTTTCCGGTTAAGGCAAGAAAGAGAGCGACTTGGCCTGTCGCAGAAAACTTTTGGTGAAATAGGAGGTGTAGAAGCTAACGCACAGGGGAAATACGAAAATGGCGGCCGCGCGCCCAAGGCCGATTACTTGTCCCGCGTGGCAGAAAGAGGTGTCGATATCCTGTACGTGTTGACCGGCACGCCGACGCCGACCCAACTGGAAAACCTGAGCCAAATCGAAGAAAAAGTGCTGGGCAACTACCGTGCGATGTTCAAGGAAGACCAGGATGCAATCCATCGCCTGACTTCTACCCTGGCCGAGCATTCACTCACCACCAATGGAAAAAACCGGTCATCGGCCCCGGATTCCTGACCTTTTACCCAGGAAATTGAGCCGTCCGCCATTCGGCGGCGGCCCGTTGTGCATTGAAACTCTATATATATGACGCTTGCAGCTAGGTCTGCGCCGTGGTTTTTTGCTAAGGTGTTCAGCAACCTATAAGACCATATCGCGAGGTGTCTGCTTGATTAGGGTGCTAGTAGTCGATGACCATGATCTCGTTCGTACAGGCATTACACGAATGCTGGCTGACATCGATGGCCTGCAAGTAGTCGGCCAGGCCGAGTCAGGGGAGGAATCCCTGATCAAGGCCCGGGAGTTGAAGCCCGATGTGGTTTTGATGGACGTCAAGATGCCCGGGATCGGCGGTCTTGGCGCCACTACAAAGTTGTTGCGCAGCCATCCGGATATCAAAGTCGTGGTAGTGACCGTGTGTGAGGAAGATCCTTTTCCTACACGGCTGCTACAAGCGGGCGCGGCGGGCTATCTGACAAAAGGCGCGGGATTGGCGGAAATGGTCCAGGCCATTCGCCTGGTATTTGCCGGCCAACGCTACATCAGCCCGCAGATTGCCCAGCAGCTGGCGATCAAGTCGTTCCAGCCCACCAGCGACTCGCCGTTCGATGCGCTGTCGGAGCGGGAAATCCAGATCGCCCTGATGATTGTCGGCTGTCAGAAAGTCCAGTCTATTTCCGACAAGCTGTGCCTGTCGCCGAAAACCGTGAACACCTACCGTTATCGGATTTTCGAAAAGCTTTCCATCAGCAGTGATGTTGAATTGACCCTGCTGGCGGTACGCCACGGCATGGTAGATGCCAGCGCCTGAAATGACAGCTCCTGAAATAAAGGTCCAATTCGATCCGAGTGCGTTCCTTGCAACCTGCAGTGGCCGTCCCGGCGTGTATCGCATGTTCGACAGCGAAGCGCGCCTGCTCTACGTCGGTAAAGCCAAGAACCTGAAGAGCCGCCTGGCGAGTTACTTCCGCAAGACCGGCCTGGCAACGAAGACGGCGGCACTGGTGGCGCGTATCGCCCAGGTGGAAACCACCATCACCGCCAATGAAACCGAGGCACTGCTGCTTGAGCAGACGCTGATCAAGGAATGGCGGCCGCCCTACAACATCCTGCTGCGTGACGATAAGTCCTACCCGTACGTATTTCTCTCGGACGGCGACTTCCCGCGCCTGAGCATCCATCGCGGTGCCAAGAAGCAGAAGGGCAAGTACTTCGGGCCTTACCCCAGCGCCGGCGCCATCCGCGAAAGCCTGAGCCTGCTGCAAAAGGCGTTTTTCGTGCGCCAGTGCGAAGACAGTTTCTACAAGAACCGCAACCGCCCGTGCCTGCAGTACCAGATCAAGCGCTGCAAGGCGCCGTGCGTGGGCCTGGTTGAGCCTGCGGAATACGCCGAGGACGTGCGTCACTCGGTGATGTTCCTCGAAGGCCGCAGCAATGCCCTGGCCGATGAGCTGTCCGGCGCCATGGAGCAAGCGGCCAGCACCCTGGATTTCGAGCGCGCCGCAGAGCTACGCGACCAGATCTCCCTGCTGCGCCGCGTACAGGACCAGCAGAGCATGGAAGGCGGCACCGGCGACGTCGACGTCATCGCCGCCTTCGTCAACCCGGGCGGCGCCTGTGTGCACCTGATCAGCGTGCGCGGCGGCCGGGTGCTGGGCAGCAAGAACTTCTTCCCCCAGACCGGTATAGAAGAGGAGGTCGCCGAAGTCATGGCGGCGTTCCTCGGCCAGTACTACGTCAGCAGCCCCGAGCGCGACCTGCCGAGCGAACTGATCGTCAACGTGGTGCACGAGGACTTCCCGGCGCTGATCGAAGCGATTCACGAACTGCGTGGCCGCGAGCTGGACATCAGCCACCGCGTGCGCGGCACCCGTGCGCGCTGGCAGCAGTTGGCCGTGACCAACGCCGAACAGGCCCTGGGCGCACGCCTGGCCAACCGCCAGCATGTCGCCGCGCGGTTTGACGCCTTGGCCGAAGTCCTCAACCTTGACGAACCGCCCCAGCGCCTCGAGTGCTACGACATCAGCCACTCCAGCGGCGAGGCTACCGTGGCTTCCTGCGTGGTGTTCGGGCCGGAAGGGCCGATCAAGTCCGATTACCGGCGCTACAACATCGAAGGCGTCACCCCGGGCGATGACTATGCCGCCATGCACCAGGCCCTGACCCGCCGCTTCAGCAAACTGAAGGACGGCGAGGGCAAGCTGCCGGACATCCTGCTGGTGGATGGTGGCAAGGGCCAGCTGTCCATGGCCCGCGACGTACTCAACGAACTGGCGGTACCCGACCTGATCCTGCTCGGCGTGGCCAAGGGTGCCACCCGCAAGGCCGGTTTTGAAACCTTGTACTTGAATGATGCAGCCCATGAGTTCACCTTGAAGGGCGACTCCCCGGCGCTGCACCTTATCCAGCAGATCCGCGACGAAGCCCACCGTTTCGCCATCACCGGCCACCGTGCCCGACGTGGCAAAACCCGGCGTACCTCAACCCTGGAAGGGGTGGCAGGGGTCGGGCCGACACGGCGGCGGGACTTGTTAAAACATTTTGGTGGCTTGCAGGAGCTGTCCCGTGCCAGCATCGAAGAAATAGCCAAAGCTCCCGGTATCAGTAAAAAGCTCGCAGAGTTGATTTATGCAAATCTGCACAGCGAGTAGAATGCCTTCTCACCTCGTAGCCAGTTGTGCCGATGAATATCCCTAATCTGATCACCGTACTACGCGTCCTGCTCATACCGATTTTCATATTGCTGTTTTACCTGCCGTACGAATGGAGCTACATGGCATCCAGTTCGGTGTTTGCCTTCGCAGCCGCCACCGACTGGCTGGACGGTTACCTGGCCCGTCGCCTGGAACAGAGCACGCCGTTTGGCGCGTTCCTGGACCCGGTGGCCGACAAACTGATGGTAGCGGTCGCCCTGGTGCTGCTGGTGCAGGAACACGGCAACCTCTGGCTGACGTTGCCGGCGGCCGTGATCATCGGTCGCGAGATCGTCGTCTCCGCCCTGCGGGAGTGGATGGCCGAAATCGGCGCCCGAGCCCACGTGGCCGTTTCCAACATGGGCAAATGGAAAACCGCGGCGCAGATGCTTGCCCTGGTGATCCTGCTGGCCAACCCGTCGGATTTCTCCTTCTGGGTATTGCTGGGCTACGCCTTGCTGCTGATCGCCGCGGGCCTGACCTTGTGGTCCATGCTGCAATATTTGCGCGCCGCCTGGCCGCATCTGCGCACCGAGGTTGAAAAGAAATAAAACTTTTTTGAATCAAGGGGTTGACGGGTGATGAGGATTCTATAGAATGCGCATCACCAAGACGCGGGAATAGCTCAGTTGGTAGAGCACGACCTTGCCAAGGTCGGGGTCGCGAGTTCGAGTCTCGTTTCCCGCTCCAAACACAAAGAAAAAGCCACTCTAACGAGTGGCTTTTTTTTGCCTGTGATTTATGCAATAGACGCTTCGGCGTCTTTTTTCGTTTCTGCGAGACGCTTGGCGCCTGCAGGCTCCAGTGCGCTACCTACTCTTTATCGAAGAACTCGGATTTGTCGGGTTGCCATTTCTCACACGCATCGGTGGTCGCCCTCCTGTGGACGTTCAACCCGACCTCTCTCTGAAGTGAATGGCCATTCTGCACGCCCGATCCGCAGGTAAAGATGGCTTCAACGCAAAGAGGCTGCCTATCAAGCGATAACGTTCTGACTATTAGAGTTTTCCGCGATCGAAGCTAATCTCAGCACTCAGCCATCAATGTCTGAGGTGCGCCAGTGGCGCGATGGTACGGATGAACATGACTAAAAGGTGTGCCAAGCATGTCAACTGAATCGAAATGCCCTTTCAACCACGCTGCGGGTGGCGGCACCACGAACCGAGACTGGTGGCCCCAGCAACTGAATCTGAAGATCCTGCATCAGCATTCCTCCCTCAGCGACCCTATGGGTGAGGGCTTCGATTACGCCAAGGCGTTCCAGAGCCTTGACTTTGAAGCGGTCAAGCAGGATTTGCGCGATGTCATGACGCAATCCCAGGACTGGTGGCCGGCGGACTTTGGCCATTACGGCCCGCTGTTCATTCGCATGGCCTGGCACAGCGCCGGGACCTACCGTACCGCCGACGGTCGCGGCGGTGCCGGTTCCGGTCAGCAGCGCTTTGCACCGCTCAACAGCTGGCCTGACAACGTCAGCCTGGATAAGGCCCGTCGCCTGATCTGGCCGGTCAAGCAAAAGTACGGCCGGCGGATTTCCTGGGCCGATTTGATCGTACTCACCGGTAACGTCGCGCTGGAGTCCATGGGGTTCAAGACCTTCGGGTTCTCCGGCGGTCGCCCGGATGTCTGGGAGCCGGACGAGGACGTTTACTGGGGCGCCGAGACCACGTGGCTGGGGGGAGAAGAGCGTTACGGCGTGCAAAAGAAAATGCAGCAGCCGGGTGATGGTCCGTTGGTGGCTGAGCCGCAGAACCATGGCAACGAAGAAAGCCGCACCGGGGGCGGTGAGCGCAACCTGGAAAATCCCCTCGCCGCTGTGCAGATGGGCTTGATCTACGTGAACCCGGAAGGGCCTGAAGGTGTTCCGGATCCGGTCGCCTCGGCGAAGGATATCCGTGAAACCTTCGGTCGCATGGCGATGAATGACGAAGAGACCGTAGCCCTGATCGCCGGCGGTCACGCCTTCGGCAAGACCCACGGCGCAGGTCCGGCGGATAACGTCGGCCCGGAACCGGAAGCGGCTGGCCTGGAAGAGCAGGGGCTGGGCTGGAAAAACAGCTTCGGCAGCGGCAAGGGCGGTGACACCATCACCAGCGGGCTGGAGGTGACCTGGACTTCGACGCCGACAAGATGGAGCAATGAGTACCTCGAAAACCTCTTCGGCTTTGAATGGGAACTGACCAGGAGCCCGGCGGGCGCCCATCAGTGGACACCGAAGAACGGTGCCGGCGCCGGCAAGGTTCCGGATGCCCATGATGCCGGCAGGCGGCATGCGCCGAGCATGCTGACCTCGGACCTGGCGCTGCGTTTCGATCCGGCGTACGAACAGATCTCCCGACGTTTCCTAGCCAACCCGGACCAACTGGCAGACGCCTTTGCCCGTGCCTGGTTCAAGCTTACCCACCGCGACATGGGCCCGCTTGCGCGTTATCTCGGCCCGGAAACCCCCGCGGAAGAGTTGCTGTGGCAGGACCCGATTCCTGCGGTCGATCATCCACTGGTGGATGAGCAGGATGTGGCGGCGCTCAAGCAAAAGATTCTCGCCGCCGGGCTAACGGTCTCACAGCTGGTTTCGACGGCATGGGCAGCGGCGTCCACCTTCCGCGGCTCCGATAAACGCGGGGGAGCCAATGGCGGGCGCCTGCGCCTGGCTCCGCAGAAGGACTGGGCGGTCAACCAGCCTGAGCAACTGTCGGGCGTACTGAAGCGTCTCGAAGCTATTCAGGGCGACTTCAATACCGCACAGACGGGAGGTAAAAAGATTTCCCTGGCCGATCTGATCGTGCTGGCGGGCATTGTGGGGGTTGAGCTGGCGGCCAAAAATGCCGGCCGCCAGACCACGGTGCCTTTCACGGCAGGGCGCACGGATGCTTCCCAGGAGCAGACGGATGTCGAGTCGTTCGGTTTCCTTGAACCGGTCGCCGACGGCTTTCGCAACTACCAGAAGGGGCACTACAAGGTGTCGGCCGAAGCGTTGCTGATCGACAAGGCGCAACTGCTGACATTGACCGCACCCGAAATGACGGTGCTGTTGGGCGGACTGCGGGTCTTGGGTCTAAATGTCGGGGAAAGCAAGCACGGGGTGTTCACCGAGCGCCCGGGAACCCTGACCAATGACTTCTTCAGGAACCTGCTGGACATGGGCGTTGAATGGAAGCCAGTCACCGGCACCCACGATACCTTTGAGGCGCATGACCGCAAGACCGGTGCCGTCAAGTGGACGGGCACCCGGGTCGACCTGGTGTTCGGTTCGCATGCCCAGTTGAGGGCGCTGTCCGAGGTCTATGGCAGTGCCGACGCCGAGGAGAAGTTCGTCGAGGACTTCGTGGCGGCCTGGACCAAGGTGATGAATCTGGATCGCTTTGAACTGGCCTGACACTGGCGCCTGACGTTTACAGGCCCACGCTGTGGGCCTATTCGCTAGCGGCCTGGGCTTATCCAGGTTTCCAGGTCCGTTGCGGTCATGGGCTTTGCTATCAGGTAGCCCTGCGCTTCGGAACATCCCCACTGTATCAAGAGGTCGAGGATTTCCTGGTTTTCTACGCCTTCGGCAACGACTCGGTAGCCGAGCCCTTTCGCCAGGCCTATCAGGGTTTTAACCAACTGCTTGTCATTTTGATTGCTGCCCAGCCCGCTGATCAATGATTGATCCAGCTTGACGGTAGTGGCCGGCAGTTCCTTCAGGTACGCCCAGTTACTGTAGCCCGTGCCGAAATCATCAACCGCGACTTCTATGCCAATCTGCCGAACGCGCTGCAGTTGCCGGATGACTTCCTCAGGGTTGGTCATCAACATGCTTTCGGTAAACTCAAGTTCAAAGTCGGCAGGGTCAAGGTCGTGCCGGTGAAGCTCATGAATCATCGCGTCCACGAACTCGGAGCTTTCCAGATCGCTGACGGTAATGTTCATCGCTATTCGCAGGCGCACGCCTTGTGCTTTCCAGGCTGCAGCTTGCCGGATGATTGCCTTGAGCACCCATAATCCAACGGACGGTATCAACGCGGTTTTTTCGGCCAGGGGGATGAACTCGGCAGGGCTGATGGGGCCAAGCAACGGATGGTTCCAGCGTAGCAATGCCTCTACTGAATCACAGCTTCCCGAGGGCAGTTTGACTTTGGGCTGATACACCAGGCTGAACTGTTTGTCGCAGCTGACCGCTTCCGGCAACGAACTCAGCAACATGAACGCGCGTTGTTGAGCTGCATCAAACTGGGGTTCATAAAGAGACCAGCCCAGCTTGCGGTCACGTGCCTCATCTGCCGCACTCACCAGCAGGCGCAGCCAGTCTTGCTGGCCGGAGTGGTGAATGGGCAGCACGCCAATCCCGACTTGCATGAGGATGGGGATGCCGTGGCATTCAACAGGCTTTCTGAAGTCCTTGAGAATACTTTCGCAGATGTGCTCGGTGGTTTGATTCTCCTCAAGGATGAAGCCAAACCGCGTCGGGCTGATTTTGTAAAGCAGGCACTGCGCGGGTAACAGGTTTTGCAGGCGAGATTTGATCGCCAGAACCAGGTCTCCGGCAAAGCTGTAGCCCAGGGCCTTTACAATATCGTTGAGAAACTTCGGCGAGATAATGTCAACTGCGTACACATGGCACGCGTTTTCAAGCTTAAGCGCTTGACGTATATCTTCCTCAAGCCTGAGTCGATTGAATAGCCCAGTCGGTTGGTCTACGAAGTTGCGGGACCGCATGCCCTGTATGCGCATCATGACCAGCTCGGCAAAGTCGTTGAGCATTGCACTGTCACGCTCGCTCATGGGAGGGCGGGGGACAGTATCAATGATGCAGAGACTTCCCAGGGTAAAGCCATCCTCCGTGATCAATGGCGCGCCCGCGTAATAACGAATATGCGGCGGCCCCGTGACCAGGGGATTGTCTTTAAAGCGGGCATCCAGCGTTGCGTCCGACACCTCCAGCAGGGCGTTGTCCAGGGTAGAGTAGGCGCAAAAAGACACTTCTCGCGGTGTCTGCGTTTCTGTAATTCCCACGCGTGCCCTGAACCATTGCCGGTGTTTATCGACAATTGAAATCAGTGCGATGGGGGCGTTGTAATAGGCAGACGCCATCTCGACGATCTTTTCAAATACATCATCACTATCGCTGTCGGTTGGACAAAATTTCGCGACCTCTTTTAGCCGTTCAATTTCATTCGGCGGAATAGGAGCGCCTTCGCCCATGACAATCCTCAAAGTGGTTATGTTCGTACAACAAGGTATCAGACAGTGCCATCATTATGATGTTGTTTTTCTATTCATCAGATAGCTCAAGGGTATGGCGTCCGGTGATCTCTTCCTGCGTATCTCCCTAATTCTTGCGCCCTGCGGATGAATGTACGCGCGGGGCAGCGAAGTGGATGCACGGCATTAAAAATTTTTCCGGCATTTCCGCGCTTCTAGTTCACCCGGGGCGCCGCCTTGATGGCCATGTACGCATCCTTGATGGGCTCAAAACCATATTTCTCTTCCAGCCGTTTCACGATGAAGTGCCCCCGCGCCATGTCCTGGTAGAAGTGGGTGAACAGCGTATTGATCGTCGCCCCGGTAAAGGCGCCCATCACCGGAACGGCCTGGGCTGCGAACTTGCTGGAAATGGTAAAGCCAAAACGTGTCGCGACTTTATCGATCAGGATCGCCAGCCATTTCCCGGCTTGGCCCGGGGACAAGCTGCTGATGGCCTTGGAGCCCTGCTTGGCGGCGATCCCCGCCAGTTCCTTGGACAGTTGTTGCATGGCCTGGGTGGTGAAGCTGCGGGTCATGTAGTAACCGGTCTCCGTTGCATCGTCGGCCTGGCTGGTGCCACCCATGGCAAACACCTCGATGCAGGCTTGTTTGGTCGAAAAGTCGCCCAGGTCGAAACCCTCGCTGCGCGCCACGTCGGCGACCGCGCGCATCATGATGGTGGTGGAGATCGGCAGCTCGATAAACAGCGCCGCGAAACCGAAGGCCCCGCCGATGGCGCCCGAGGTGGCCGCAAAAGCCTTGTGCAGCCGGGTCGAGGCCGGTTTTCTCGGACTGTTGTCCAGGCTTTTCAGCGCCGCGCCGGCGGATGAATGCAGCGCTGCCGCCACCGCGCCATTGATCCGTTTGGAAACCACCCCCGGCAATGCCTTTACCGCGCTTTCAATCGGGGAGCCGATCATGCCGGACAGCCTGGCCGTCAGGGAGGGTGACTCCAGTAAACCGACGGCCCGCTTGAGATCCTGATAGTCCTCGGGATTGTCTCTGATGCTCACAGGCGTCTCCTTGAAATTTTTCCGGCTTTGATAAAACAAAGACCCGCGAAGAGGGCCATCGTGCCGTCACGCTTTACCCATTCTTTACCTGCGCGGGTGCTGCGTTCGCCGGCGGGTCGGTTAGGCTGCCAGTTACCTTGAACTGAACGGCGGTGTGAATCGAATGAACCTTCAACCTCGGTACTGGCTGGCGGTGAGCGCCCTGGTGGGCAGCCTGGGATTGATTGCGGGGTGTGCGGGCGATCCGCCAAACCCGCGGGCCGAATTCAGCGAGCGGGTCAACAAGGAACTGAGCACCGCGTATCAACCGTCCCATTATGAAACGTCCGGCTGGGGCGCGACCTGGCAGCTCGACAAGCAATCGGTGAACGTTGCGTGGCTGGCACCGGTGACCCATGAGCGCCTGCCGCTGATTATCTACTTGCCGGGTTTGGGTGAGCCGGCCTCGGGCGGGGTGGCGTGGCGCAAGGCTTGGGCGCAGGCCGGTTATGCGGTGTTGTCGGTTCAGGAACCCGCCCATGATCAGTCGATCTTTGCCTCGCAGCAGGCGTTATATGGCGACTTTCGCGGGATGGCGAGCAGTCATTACTCCGCCGCCGCCCTGCGTGACAGGCTGTCGACCTTGCAGAAAGTCCTGAGCGAAGTTCGGGCACGGGCCGCCAAAGGCGACGCGCAACTGGCGGCCATCGACTGGAACCAGGTGGTGGTGGCCGGCTTTGATTTTGGCGCGCAGACCGCTGAGGCACTCGCCGGGGCGTTGGAGCCCGGGGCCACCCCGGGTGTCGGGCTTCAACCCAAGGCGGTGTTGCTGCTCAGCCCTTATGTGGACGCCGATGCCCGGCCGGACGTGTTCGCCCGGATAACGGCGCCCGTGCTGTCGATGACCGGCCAGCAGGATGAAGACCCGTTCAACTGGGTCAGCTCTTACCGTCAGCGAGAGGTGTTGGGCGAGTCGGTGACAGCGGCGGGCAGTGTTCAGCTGGAGTTGAACAGTGCGACGCACAAGACCTTGTCCGGGAGCGAGCTGTTCAGCCGGCCGGCGAAAAGGGCCGACAAGGGCAGTGCTTCGTCTGGCGACGCGCCCAAGGGGCGGGGGCACAAGCACGGCGCCAAACCTGGCGGCGGCGGCCCGATGGCGGGCGAACCGGCGCCGGACCCCAAGCAGGTGGCCGCGATTCAGGCCATGGGTGTGGCGTTCCTGGATAGCCGGGTCAAACACAATCCCGCCGCCACCGAATGGTTGCAACAGGGCGCGTCAACCTGGCTGGGTGAGGCGGGACGGTTGAAGTAATGGCGGCGGGCTTCCCCCCGCCAAGCGTGATGTATAAGTTTCTCAAACGTCATCAACCATCTTTTTCCGGCGTGATACGCTAGCCTTACTTTTGAATTGGCACTGGTCGTTCCCGCGTATACGGCGACAGTGAGGAGTGAACATGTCGAAAATTTCCCACCAGGATCTACGGCGCTCGTTTCGCGAGCTGCTGGCCTCCCAACACTGCTTTCACACCGCCTCGGTGTTCGACCCGATGTCCGCCAGGATCGCTGCAGACCTGGGCTTCGAAGTCGGCATCCTGGGAGGCTCGGTGGCGTCATTACAGGTCCTGGCTGCACCGGACTTCGCGCTGATTACCCTGAGTGAGTTCGTCGAGCAGGCCACCCGCATCGGCCGGGTGGCGCAGCTTCCGGTGATCGCCGACGCCGACCACGGCTACGGAAATGCACTGAACGTGATGCGCACCGTCCAGGAACTGGAGCGTGCTGGCGTCTCTGCGCTGACCATTGAAGATACCCTGCTGCCCGCGCAGTTCGGGCGCAAATCCACCGACCTCATCAGCACGGAAGAGGGCGTGGGCAAGGTCAAGGCGGCCCTGGAGGCCCGGGTCGATCCGCAGCTTTCGATCATCGCGCGGACCAACGCCGCCGTGTTGCCAGTGGAAGACGTTATCCATCGCACCAAGGCGTATCAAGAAGCTGGTGCAGACGGCATCTGCATGGTGGGTGTCCGTGACTTCGACCACCTTGAACAGATCGCCGAAGGCCTGACGGTGCCGTTGATGCTGGTGACCTACGCCAACCCGCATCTCAATGACAACGAACGCCTGGCCAAATTGGGTGTGCGGATTGTGGTTGCCGGCCACGGCGCGTACTTCGCCTCGATCAAGGCCACCTACGACAGCCTTCGCGAACAGCGCAACCTGACGCGCAGCACGTCAAACCTGACCGCCAGCGAACTGACCCACACCTACACGTTCCCCGACACCTACGTGAGCTGGGCCAAAGAGTTCATGGATGTCCAAGAGTGACATGACCCTGCAGGAGCGAGCTTGATCGCTCCTGCAGAAGCTCTAAGCTAATTCCATAAAATTATTTATTTTATTTTTTATAGATCAATATCATCTAACTGAGTTGACCCTTGGAGAGCCGGAGTCCGCGCTGTTCAAGTCTTATCCGCTCAGGAATCTATAAAAATGAACACGCTGAAACTGGCCCGCAACCTCCTCTCGGCCGTGGGCCTCGCTGTCCTCTCCCTAAGCGCTCAATCCGCTGACCTCACCATCGGCTACATCAACGGCATCGACCCGATCAAACGCGCCATCGCCGATGGCGAATATGAAAAAGGTATCGGCCAGAAGATCGATTGGCGCAGATTCGACGCGGGCCCGGCCGTCCTGGCCGCCATGGCTTCCGGTGATGTGCAGATCGGCAACCTGGGTTCCAGCCCGTTGGCCGCGGCGGCTTCGCGAAACATGCCGCTGGTGGCGTTCATTGTCAGCGCGCAGATTCGCAGTTCCGAGGCCCTGGTGGTTCGCGACGGCAGCGGGATCAAGACCCCTGATGACCTGATCGGTAAAACCATCGCCGTGCCCTTTGTGTCGACCTCCCATTACAGCCTGCTGGGTGCGCTGAAGCACTGGAACCTGGACCCGCGCAAAGTCAACATCGTCAACCTGACACCGGCACAAATCACCGCCGCCTGGGCCCGCGGCGATATCGACGGGGCGTTTACCTGGTCGCCTGCCCTGGGTGAAATCCGTAAGACCGGCAAGATCCTCACGGATGCTGCCGAAGTTTCCAACTGGGGCGCCCCGACCTTTGAGGTGTGGGTAGCGCGCAAGGATTTCGCTGAAAAGAATCCGCAGGTCGTTGCCGATTTTGCCAGGGTCAGCCTGGCGGCGATTGCCGATTACGCCGCGCATAAAAAAGACTGGACCGCTGATTCTGCCCCCGTGAAAAGCATCGCCCGACTCACAGGCGCCAACGCTGCGGACATTCCCGAGCTGCTCGAAGGCTCGTCGTTCCCGACGGCCGCCGAACAAAAAAGCGCGCAATACCTCGCCGGTGGCACCGCCAGGGAAATCGGCAAGACCGCCGAATTTCTGAAAGAGCAGGGAAAAATCGAAAAGGTCCTGCCTGACTATTCTGCCTTCGTCAGCGACAAGTTCATCGGAGAATAATCATGGGCCTGACGCTTCATCCCCTTGGCCCTACCATCGGCGCGGAGGTTGAGGGGCTGGATATGGCCCTGCCTCTGACGGATCAACAACACGACTGGGTGGAGCAAGCACTGCTGCAGCACCAGGTGTTGTTCTTCCGTAACCAGGCCATTACCCCCGGGCAGCACGTGGCATTTGCCGCGCGGTTTGGTGATTTGCACCGGCATCCGATTTACCCGCACGTTGACCGGCACCCGGAATTGCTGCTGATCGACACCGCCGTGACCGATGTCCGCGACAACGCCATCTGGCACACCGATGTGACCTTCCTCGCCGCACCGGCGATGGGCTCTGTGTTGGCGGCCAGGCAAGTGCCTGCGTTCGGCGGGGATACGTTGTGGGCCAATGGCGTGGCTGCGTTTGAAGGGTTATCGGCCCCCGTCAGGCAACTGCTCGACGGCCTGACCGCCACCCACGAATTGACCAAATCATTTCCCACCGAGCGCTTCGGCAGCACGCCCGAAGCATTGGCGCGCTACGAAAAAGCCCGGAAGGATCACCCGCCGCTGTCACACCCGGTGGTCAGGACGCATCCTGCCACCGGGCGCAAGGCGTTGTTTGTGAATGAAGGCTTTACCACGCGGATCAATGAGCTTGAGGCGGCGGAAAGTGATGCGTTGTTGCGGTTATTGTTCAGCCACGTGAGCCGTCCGGAATTCACCGTGCGTTGGCGATGGAAGGCGAATGATGTAGCGTTCTGGGATAACCGCATTACCCAGCATTACGCGATTGATGATTACCGACCGCAAAGGCGGGTGATGCACCGCGCGACGATGTTGGGCGACGTGCCTTTTTGATGGAGGATCGGTCGATGGACTTGCCCTTGGTGATCAACCCTGACGACTATCTGGAAACCGAGTTCGGCAGGGAATTCACGCCTGAACGAAATCGACAGGCATGGCAGCTCGCGTATGCGCGGTTGAGGCAAGAGCTGTCACAGGCGGCAAAGGGCACTCATGTGTACGTGGTCATGGGCGTGCAGGGGGCGGGCAAGTCTCGCTGGGTGGCGGAAAACCTTGAGCGGTTGGGGCACGGCGCAATCGTCTTCGATGCTGCTTTGCCGGCGCGGCGTCATCGGCAGGAGCTGCTGTCCATCGCGAGGGACTATGCAGTCCCGGTGATCGGCATCCTGGTGAGCGCACCGCTGGAGCTGGCGTTATCGCGAAATGCCCAACGCAATGCTGACAAAAAGGTGCCGGAGGACGCGCTGAAAAGCGTGTTCAGCATGCTCGAGCCACCCAGTGAAGACGAAGGATTCGTGTGGGTGCAAACCATTGAACAGCAGGCGCCGCTGCCCACAACCCTGCAAACTGATCGGATGACCCTGGTTGCGCCTGATGTGGCGCTCGCTGAAAAACTCGCCGATGCCTTGAACGCCAGCTACGCACTGCACCGCCGGTTTCTCGTATGGAGCAAGCCGCACTGGACGCTGGAGGACACGCAGGAAAGCCTGCAGCGCGCGGCCAAAGACTTCGATGCGCCTGTCGGGGAGAAACGGTATTTCCTGTTATCTCGCGACGATCCCCAGGCATTGGTGGGCTGTATCGGCCTGCTGCCGCTGGCCGATGAGATTCACAGCTACGAAGTTGGCTATTGGGGCAATCAGGCACACGCCGGTCATGGGCTGATGAGGGAGGCATTGACCGCTCTGGTTTCGCAGTTGAGCGGGCACACACTGCGCCTGACCACTTCTTCGGCGAACATATCCAGTCAACGACTGGCTGAGGCAACGGGGTTTGAATGGGTGGAAACCCTTCAAGGTGCGCGGCGCTGCGAGTACTTCGGCGTACGCGATACGCTGGTTTACCGCCGGACCGCGCGCTGACACTAAAGGTACTCACACTCCCCACGCAGCAGCGAAAGCTGAACCAGGTCTTGATGAGCTGCGTTCCAGTAACCCGCCTGCCTCAACGTTCCTTCACGCACGAACCCGGCTTTCTCAAGCAGGTTCAGTGACCGAGCGTTGTCAGGATGAACCAGCGCCTCGATCCTGTTGAGTTCCATGTGCTGGAACGCCCATCGAAGGGCGGCGTAAACCGCCTCCTTCATGAGCCCCTGTCCCTGTGCCGATTGCGCCATCTCAAACCCGATGGCACAACTGCGCCACATACGATTCCATTTGAAGAAACCACAGGTACCGATCAGCGCTGCCGTGGCTATGTCTTCAATCCCCCAGCGAATCCCCGGATTGGGTGAGGTGCGCCAACTGGCAAACAGCTCGATCAGTTGCTCCGCTTGATGAGGCTCGGTAATTGGGTCGGCACCGAACCACTTCATTGCTTCAGCGTCGCTATGAATCGCAAACAACCCCACCGCATCCTCCTGTGTAAGTTCTCTGAGGGTCAGGCGTTCGGTTTTGAGCGTCGGAAAATCGGACACTGCGGGCGTCACCTTTTGGAAAAAGATTCGCTAAGGTGTGTCGTGCGGAATAAAAAATCAATCTGTTCAGTGGTGACGCAGGGCGTCACGGGATACGAATACACGCTCCTGATCAACTGAGATCAACTGAGACCAACTGTGGGAGCTGTCGAGCCCCAGCGAGGCTGCGGTGCAGGCGCCGCGGTCTGGCAGGTACGGCGCGGTGATCCCATCGCAGCCTCGCCGGGGCTCGACAGCTCCCACATTGGTCTCAGCACTCACTCCTCGCGTTTGACCACCAACGTCAAGATGTCATAACTGGCCACCAGCTCACCCAACTGGTTGGTCACCTCCACATCCCACGCCACCACGCCTTGCGGAATGCCCTGGGGGCTCTTCTTGCCCTGGTCGATCTTGCGCTTGCAGGTCAGCCGCGCCTGGATGGTGTCGCCAATGCCCACCGGGTTGATAAACCGCAGGGTGTCCAGCCCGTAGTTCGCCAGCACCGGCCCCGGTGCCGGAGACACAAACAGCCCGGCCGCCGCCGACAGCACAAAGTAACCATGGGCAATGCGTTTGCCGAATTGCGATTCCTTGGCGGCGATGTCATCGAAGTGCATGTAGAAGTGATCGCCCGACAGGCAGCCGAAGTTCACCAGGTCGGCCTCGGTGACGGTGCGGCGGTGGGTCAGCAGCGATTCGCCAATCTGCAGGTCCTGGAAGAAGCGGCGGAACGGGTGCACTTCGGTCTCGATGACCTTGGCGCCGCGTACGTACTCGCGGGTGACCGCCGCCAGCATGGTCGGTGAGCCCTGTACTGCTGCGCGTTGCAGGTAGTGTTTCACGGCGCGCAAGCCGCCGAGTTCTTCGCCGCCACCGGCGCGGCCCGGGCCGCCGTGCTTGAGTTGCGGCAGGGGCGAGCCGTGGCCGGTGGATTCGGCGGCGGATTCGCGGTCGAGCACCAGCAGGCGGCCGTGCCACGCGGCAGCCACCGGGATGGCTTTGGCAGCGATCTGCGGGTCTTTGGTGATCAGGCTCGCGACGAGGCTGCCTTTGCCGCGTGCGGCCAGGGCCAGGGCTTCGTCGAGGTCGTCGTAGGCCATCAGCGTGCTGACCGGGCCGAAGGCCTCGATGTCGTGGGCGCCGCCTTCCGCATGCGGGTCGCGGGCTTGCAGCAGGGTCGGGGCGAAGAACGCGCCCTGGCTGACGTTTTCACCGCGGGGTTCAAAGCCGTCGCGGGCGCCGAACAGCATGTCGCTGCTCTGCAACAGGCTTTCCAGGCGTTCGGCCACGTCTTTCTGCTGGTCGTGGGAGGCCAGTGCGCCCATGCGCACGCCTTCCACCGACGGGTCGCCCACCACAACTTTTTTCAGGCGGTCCCGCAGGCGGGTGGCGACGGCGTCGATATGTTTGGCCGGCACGATGGCGCGGCGAATGGCGGTGCATTTCTGCCCGGCCTTGGTGGTCATTTCCCGGGCGACTTCCTTGATGAACAGCTCGAACTCTTCGTCGTCCGGGCTTACGTCCGGGGCGAGGATCGCGCAGTTCAGCGAGTCGGCCTCGGCGTTGAACGGCACCGAGTTGCGGATCAGGTTCGGGTTGACCCGCAGCTTGGCGGCGGTGTCGGCTGAGCCGGTGAAGGTCACCACGTCCTGGCCTTGCAGGCGGTCGAGCAAGTCGCCGGTGCTGCCGATCACCAGTTGCAGGCTGCCGGGTGGCAGCAGGCCGGATTCGTCCATCAGGCGCACCACGGCTTCGGTCAGGTAGCTGGTGGCGCTGGCCGGCTTGACGATGCATGGCATGCCCGCCAGGAAACTCGGGGCGAATTTTTCCAGCATGCCCCAGATCGGGAAGTTGAACGCGTTGATGTGCACCACGAGGCCGCCACGAGGCACCAGGATATGGGTGCCGGCAAAGCTGCCGAGCTTGCTCAGCTGCATCGCCGGGCCTTCGTGGACGATATTGCCCGACGGCAATTCCCGCGAGCCCAGGCTGGCGTAGGTGAACAGCGTGCTGTTGCCGCCTTCGATATCGATCCAGCTGTCGGCACGGGTCGCGCCGCTGTGGTGGGAGAGGGCGTAGAGCTGTTCCTTGCGCTCGCTCAGGTACAGCGCGATGGCCTTGAGGCGCTGGGCCCGCTGCTGGAAATCCAGGGCCATCAGCCCGCTGACACCCTGGCGGCGCCCGTGTTCGATGGCTTCGGCGAAGTCCGGGCGCTCCTCGTGAGTGCGTGCCAGCTCGTGGCCGTCAATGGCGCTGCGCAGCACCTGGGCGCCGTGTTGGCCGATCCAGCGGCCAGCGATAAAACTTTGCAGGGTAGGGGCGTGAGACATCACGATTCCTCCGGGTTGGAAAATGAGAGTTAGTGTTTGCTGGCGCCTGCGGCACCAATGCCGGTCATGGAGCGAATGAACTGCGCCAGGTAACGCCCGCGTTCAACGGCAGCGCGGGGCGAGCGGTCGGTGACGGAAAAGACCCAGGCGCTGAAAAACGCCAGGCTCATGGAAAACAGGGCAGGGTTGGAATAGGGGAACAGCGCCTTGTCGTAATGCAGTACGTTGACCCACACCGCCGGGCTCAGCACCAGCAGCACGATGGCCGAGACCAGTCCCGCCAGGCTGCCGGTCACCGCGCCACGGGTGGTCAGGCCCTTCCAGTACATCGAGAGGAACAGCACCGGGAAATTCACCGAGGCGGCGATTGCCAGTACCAGGCCGGACAGGAACGCGATGTTCTGCGACTCAAACAGCAGGCCGAGGATGATCGCCAGCACGCCGATGCACAGCGTGGCGATGCGCGACACGCGGATTTCCTGCTGCTCGCTGGCCTGGCCCTTGCGGATCACGCAGGCATACAGGTCGTGGGACACCGCCGACGCGCCGGACAACGCCAGCCCGGCGACCACGGCCAGGATGGTCGCGAAGGCCACCGCCGAAATGAACCCGAGGAACAGGTTGCCGCCCACGGCCTGTGCCAGGTGCACGGCGATCATGTTGCCGCCGCCGATGATCGCGCCGTTGGCATCCCGGAAGCTTGGGTCAGTACCCACCATGACGATGGCGCCGAAGCCGACGATGATCAGCAGCAGGTAGAAGTAGCCAATGAAACCGGTGGCGTAGAACACGCTCTTGCGCGCTTCCTTGGCGTCGCTGACGGTAAAGAAGCGCATCAGGATATGCGGCAACCCGGCGGTGCCGAACATCATGCCCAGCCCCAGGGAAATCGCATCGATCGGGTTCGACAGCAAGCCCCCCGGCGCCATGATCGCGCTGCCCTTGGCATGCACGGCGGTGGCCCCGGCGAACATCGCCTCGGTGCTGAAACCAAAGTGCTTGAGCACCATGAATGCCATGAAGGTGGTGCCGAACAGCAACATCACCGCCTTGATGATCTGCACCCAGGTGGTGGCGAGCATGCCGCCGAAGGTCACGTAGAACACCATCAGCACGCCCACCAGCATCACCGCGTACAGGTAGTCGATGCCGAACAGCAGCTCGATCAGCTTGCCGGCGCCCACCATCTGCGCCACCAGGTACATCAGCGCCACGGTCAGGGTGCCGAAGGCCGAGGTCAGGCGCACCGGGGTCTGCTCCAGGCGGTAGGACACCACATCGGCAAACGTGTACTTGCCCAGGTTGCGCAGGCGCTCGGCGATCAGGAACAGGATGATCGGCCAGCCGGCCAACACGCCCAGGGCGTAGAGCAGGCCGTCATAACCGTTGAGGAACATCATCGCCGAGATGCCGAGGAATGACGCCGCCGAGATCATGTCGCCGGCAATCGCCAGGCCATTCTGGAAGCCGCTCATGCCGCCGCCGGCGGTGTAGAAGTCGCTGGCGGAACGGGTGCGCAGGGCGGCCCAGCGAGTCACGCCGAGGGTGAACAGCACGAACACCAGGAACATGCCGATGGCGTTCCAGTTCAGTGGCCGGGATGCGCCGTCGGCGGCGACTGCAAGGTCCGTGGCCAATGCCAGCGGCAGGAGAAACCACGCTACCAGCCGGCTCATGCTGTGCACTCCTGCTTGAGTTTGTCGTTCAGCGGGTCGATCACATGGTTGGCGCGGTACACATAAAAGCCGGTCAGCGCGAACGCCAGCAGCACAATCACCACACCCACCAGCATGCCCACGGTGGTCACGCCACCGCTCAACGACTGCCCGAGGGTAGCCGGGGAGAACGCCACCAACAGCACAAACCCGAAATAGATCACCAGCATGATCAGCGACAGCGACCAGTACAGGTTCTGTTTGCGGCGTACCAACTGGATGAAATCGGGATGTCGACGGATGCGCTCGATATCGTCGGGGGTCATGGTGGTGTGCTCCTTTTTATTGTTGTTGTGGTTAAACCTGCGTCCTGTAGGAGCGAGCTTGCTCGCGAAAAACCTGAGGGCGCCGCGTTGATTCAGGCTACCCGCGTCATCGTTAACGATCTTCGCGAGCAAGCTCGCTCCTACAGGGGAGCGGTGTGTCCTTAAAGCTGATCGAAATCCAGTACCACCTTGTCGCTGACCGGGAATGCCTGGCACGACAGCACATAGCCGGCGGCCACTTCGTAGTCTTCGAGGGCGTGGTTGCTGTCCATCTCCACTTCGCCTTCGATGACTTTGCATTTGCAGGTGGAGCACACGCCGGCCTTGCACGAATACGGCAGCTCGGCGCCCTGGGCATTGCCCGCGTCGAGGATGCTCTGAGTGTTGCGGGGCAGGTCGAAGGCGAGGGCGCGGCCATCGCTGATCACCGTGATCTGGCTGACCGCCGCATCCACTTGCCGCGCCGCTTCGCGGGCCTCGCGCTTGTGCTGGCTGCCGGCGGCGGCGAACAGTTCGAAATGGATGCGCTCCGGCGCCATGCCCTTGGCCTTGAGGCTGTCGCGCACGGTCTCGGTCATCTCCTGCGGGCCGCAGATAAAGGCCGCGTCGAGGGCTTTCACGTCGAGCCAGCGGGAGAACAGTTGCTCGCACTTCTCGGCATTGATGCGGCCGTTGTAGAGGTCGACATCCTGCTGCTCGCGGCTGAACACGAAGATCAGGTTCAGGCGCTGCAGGTAGCGGTTCTTCAGGTCTTCGAGCTGTTCGCGAAACAGCGCGCCGGAGCTGGAACGGTTGCCGTACAGCAGCGTCACGCGACTGTGGGGCTCGGTTTGCAGGGTGGTCTTGATGATCGACAGGATCGGCGTGATACCGCTGCCGGCCGCCACTGCCAGGTAATGGCCGTGGCGAGCCGGATCAAGGTCCACATGAAAATGCCCGGCGGGCGGCATCACTTCCAGGCTGTGCCCGGCCTTGAGCTGCTCATTGGCAAAGGCGGAGAACCGTCCACCGGCCACGCGCTTGATGGCGATGCGCAGTTCACCGTCATTGACCCCGGTGCAGATCGAATAGGAACGGCGCACTTCCTCGCCATCCAGCTGGGTGCGCATCACCAGGTGCTGGCCCTGGGTGAAGTGGAAGCTGTCTTGCAGGTGCTGCGGAATCTCGAAGGCGATGGACACCGCGTCACGGGTCTCGTTGCGCACATCCTTGATGGTCAGGCTGTGAAATTTGCTCATTGTTGTTCTCCAACCAAGCGGGCCGCTGGCCCCTCAGATGCACTTGAAATAGTCGAACGGTTCCAGGCAATCGCGGCAGCGGTGCAGCGCCTTGCAGGCGGTGGAGCCGAATTCGCTGAGCACTTCGGTGTGGGTGCTGCCGCATTGCGGGCAAGCAATCACCGGGCTTTCTCCCAGCAGGCTGCGTTTGCTGCTACTGCCTTGGGGCGGTGCGATGCCGTAGGCCCGCAGGCGTTCGCGGCCGCTGCTGGTGATCCAGTCGGTGGTCCAGGCCGGGGTCAGCTTGCGTTCCAGTTGCGGCGCGCGGAAACCTGCCAGCTCCAATGCATCGCGGATGTCGCCCTCGATCACTTCGGTGGCGGGGCAGCCGGAGTAGGTCGGCGTGACCACCACATGCAAGTGGCCGGCCTGCCAGTCCAGGTCGCGCACTATGCCCAGGTCGACCACGCTCACCACCGGCACTTCCGGGTCCATGACCTGCGCCAGGGTGGCCCACGCGGCAGCCAGGTCGGTGGGTTGCGCCGGGCGTGCGCCCTGGTCGCTGGCGATCAGTTCACCAGGTTGCATCGGGGTACGCTCGGGGCAAAAACTGCATTTCCGCCAACAAAATTCCCAGGTGCTCGCTGTGCAAACCGCGGCGTGCATCCAGGTAGAAATAGCTCGCAGCAGGCGGCAGGGGCAGGGTGGCGCTGGTAAAGATTTCGCTGACCTGGGTCTGCCACGCTGCGGCAACCTGAGCGGCGTCCGGCGTAATGCCGGCGGCGTGCAGGCGCTGTTCACTGTCGTCGGCGCCGGTCAGTTCCACGGTGAACCGCCACAGCTCGGGGATCGCCGCGAGCATGCGTTTATGGCTTTCCTCGGTGCCGTCTCCCAGGCGCTCCACCCACTCGCCGGAGCGGCGCAGGTGATAGGTGACTTCCTTCACCGCCTTGGCCGCGATGCCGGCGATGCGTTCGTCGCTGGATTGGGCCAGGCCGCTCAACACCGGCAAGTGCCAGGCGTCATACAGGAATTGCTTGAGGATGGTCACCGCGTAGTCGCCATTGGGTTGTTCCACCAGCAGCAGGTTGCGATAGGCCCGCTCATCCCGGCGGAAGGCCAGGTGATCGGCGTCGCGCCCGTCGTCCAGCAGCTCGGCGGCGTATTCCAGCCAGTTGCGCGCCTGGCCCACCAGGTCGAGGCCGACGTTCATCAGCGCCAGTTCTTCTTCCAGCGCCGGCGCATGGCCGCACCACTGGCACAGGCGTTGGCCCTGGATCAGGGCGCTGTCGCCGAGGCGCAGCAGGTATTCGATCAGATCGGTTTCAGGGTTCATGGTCGACCTCACATATGCCCGACTTCGGCCGGCAACTCGTAGAAGCTGGCGTGGCGGTAGACCTTGTCATCGGCCGGGTCGAACAGCGGGTCTTTCTCGTCCGGCGACGAGGCGGTGATCAGCGCGGAAGGCACTACCCACAGGCTCACGCCTTCACTGCGGCGGGTGTACAGCTCCCGGGCATTCTCGATGGCCATGGTGGTGTCGGCGGCATGCACGCTGCCCACATGCTTGTGATTCAGGCCGTGCTTGCTGCGCACGAAGACTTCAAACAGGGTCCATTCAGACATAACGGTGACTCCACATCAGGTGGCCGATCAGGCGGCGTTCTTGTTCTGTTTTTTACGGGCGTGGGCGACGGCGGCTTCGCGTACCCAGGCACCGTCTTCAATCGCCTTGCGGCGGGTGGCGACGCGTTCCTGGTTGCACGGGCCGTTGCCCTTGAGCACTTCGTAGAACTCGCTCCACTGGATCTCGCCGAAATCGTAATGGCCGCGTTCGGCGTTCCACTTCAGGTCCGGGTCGGGGCAGGTGCAGCCCAGCAGCTCCAGCTGCGGGATGGTCTGGTCGATGAAGCGCTGGCGCAGTTCGTCGTTGCTCTGGCGCTTGATTTTCCAGGCCATGGACTGGGCGCTGTTGGGGGAGTGTTCGTCGCTGGGGCCGAACATCATCAGCGATGGCCACCAGAGGCGGTTGATTGCGTCCTGGACCATGTCTTTTTGCGCCTGGGTGCCCTGGCGCATCATGGTCAGCAGCAGTTCGTAGCCCTGGCGCTGGTGAAAGCTTTCTTCCTTGCAGATGCGCACCATGGCCCGGGAGTAGGGGCCGTAGGAGGTGCGCTGCAGTACCACCTGATTGACGATGGCGGCGCCGTCTACCAGCCAGCCTACTGCGCCCATGTCGGCCCAGTTCAGGGTGGGGTAGTTGAAGATGCTGGAGTACTTGGCCTTGCCGCTGTGGAGCTTGGCGATTTCTTCGTCGCGGTCGGCGCCCAGGGTTTCCATGGCGCTGTAGAGGTACAGGCCGTGGCCGGCTTCGTCCTGGATCTTGGCCATCAGTTGCAGCTTGCGTTTGAGGGTGGGGGCGCGGGTGACCCAGTTGCCCTCGGGCAGCATGCCGACGATTTCCGAGTGGGCGTGTTGGGAGATCTGGCGGATCAGGGTTTGACGGTAGGCGTCGGGCATCCAGTTCTTGGCTTCGATCTTGATTTCGGCGTCGATTTTTTCCTGGAAGGCGCGTTCCTGGTCGGACATCTCGGAGAGGTCCTTGATGCGCTTTACTCCGGTTTCTACAAGCTGTGCGTACATGGGGGGTCTCCCGCCTTGTGTTTTGTCGTAGGCATGGAGGACTTTATAAGCGATACGGAAATTAATATCAAACACAAAATTACGTGTCGTTATTTGATTTTGTATCGCTTTGCGGGAAGGGAGCAGATATCTGTCGCTACGGTAACGGCGGCATAGGGTTCCCGGTCATCGTGGTAAGCAGGGCCAGTAGGCAAAAAACAGGGCCGCTTTATGTGGGAGCGGGCTTGCTCGCGAAGAACCTGAGTGCGCCGCGTTGAATCAGGATGCCCGCGTCATCGTTAACGACCTTCGCGAGCAGGCCCGCTCCCACATTTGAACCGTGTGCGCCTTTGATTTTGCTGGTGCTCTACCCCCCACCCCAAAAAACGAGCAAAAAAAAGCCCCGCAAATGCGGGGCCAAAAAGGTGCAGCAGTCATGCCTTAGGGCGACGATCCATCACATGGCAAGCCTTGCCCTCAGACCGCTTGATCGAATGCAGCGGCTGCAAAACGATGCGCGAGCTGATCCCGATATACGTCTTGATGTGCCTGCTCAGTTCGCTGGAAACGGCTTTCTGTTGTTCATCATTGAGGTGCTGATGCTCAGCCTTGAGCTCCACATGCACATCCACACTGTCCAGGTTGCCATTACGATACAGATGTATCTCATAACACTCTGAAAGCTGTTTTATTTTAAGCACCTGCTCCTCGATCTGCGTGGGAAACACATTAACCCCGCGAATGATCAGCATGTCATCACTGCGCCCGGTGATCTTGTCGATCCGCCGCATCGGCCGCGCAGTCCCCGGCAGCAACCGCGTCAAATCCCGGGTGCGGTAGCGAATCATCGGCAGCGCCTCCTTGCTCAAGGAGGTAAACACCAGTTCACCCATCTGCCCGTCCGGCAGCACCTCACCCGTCACCGGGTCGATGATCTCCGGGTAGAAGTGATCCTCCCAAATGGTCGGGCCATCCTTGGTTTCCGCACACTCCATGGCCACCCCAGGCCCCATGATTTCCGACAGCCCGTAAATATCCAGCGCCGTAATCCCCAGTCGCGCCTCGATTGCACTGCGCAGCTCGGCAGTCCACGGCTCGGCCCCAAAGATCCCCAGTCGCAACGCCAGCTTCTGTGGATCAATGCCCTGGCGCTCGATTTCATCGGCAATGTTCAGCATGTACGAGGGCGTGACCATGATGATGTCCGGCTGGAAATCCTTGATCAGTTGCACCTGTTTTTCCGTCTGCCCGCCGGACATCGGAATCACCGTACAACCCAGGCGTTCCGCGCCGTAGTGGGCACCAAGGCCGCCGGTGAACAGCCCGTAGCCATAGGAAATATGCACCTTGTCGCCACGCCGCCCACCGGCCGCGCGGATCGAGCGGGCCACCACATTGGCCCAGGTGTCGATGTCGTTCTGGGTGTAACCCACTACCGTCGGCTTGCCGGTGGTGCCGCTGGACGCATGCAGGCGCACCACCTCGTTCATCGGCACGGCAAACATGCCGTAGGGGTAACTGTCCCGCAGGTCGCCCTTGGTGGTGAACGGGAACCTGGCCAGGTCGTCCAGGGACTTGATGTCATCCGGGTGCACCCCCTGCGCGTCGAAGCGCTGACGGTACAGCGGCACATTCTGGTAGGCGTGGCGCAGGCTCCAGCGCAGGCGCTCCAGTTGATGGGCGCGCAGTTCGTCGACGCTGGCGGTTTCCAGCGGGTCCAGCACAGGGTTAAGCACGGCGTTTGGAATAGGCATGTTCATGAGTTCACTCGAATTATTTTTGTGTATCAGCCCACCGCACACCGTGGGCTTTGAGTGCATGCCCCAAGGATACCGCTAGGCTCCCCGGGAATCGCGAATCTTTAGTCGGACAGGCGCTCGATGATCAGCGCGATGCCCTGGCCCACGCCGATGCACATGGTGCACAGGGCGTAGCGGCCGCCACGTTCCTCCAATTCATGCAGGGCGGTAGTTACCAGCCGTGCGCCGCTCATCCCCAGTGGATGGCCGAGGGCGATGGCGCCGCCGTTGGGGTTCACCCGTGGGTCGTTGTCCCCCAGGCCCAGCTCGCGCAGCACCGCCAGGCCCTGGGCGGCGAAGGCTTCGTTGAGCTCGATCACGTCCATGTCCGCCAGGCTCAGGTTGGCCAGTTCCAGCACCTTGCGGGTCGCCGGCACCGGGCCGATGCCCATGATGCGCGGTTCCACGCCGGCGGTGGCCATCGCCACCACCCGGCCGCGGGCGACCAGGCCGTGACGCTTGGCAACTTCCGCGCTGGCCAGCAGCAGGGCGCAGGCGCCGTCGTTGACCCCGGATGCATTGCCGGCAGTGATGCTGCCACCCTCGCGGAATGGCGTGCCAAGTTTCTGCAGTTGCTCAAGGGTGGTGTCGCTGCGGGGGTGTTCGTCGTGTTCCACCACCTTGGCCGGGCCTTTGCGCTGGGGGATCTGCACCGCGACGATTTCCCTGGCCAGGCGCCCGCTGGCCTGGGCGGCGGCTGCACGTTGCTGGCTGCGCAGGGCAAACGCGTCCTGGTCGGCACGGGAGATATTGAACTGCTCGGCGACGTTTTCAGCGGTCTCCGGCATCGAGTCGATCCCGTAGGCCTTTTTCATCAGCGGGTTGACGAAGCGCCAGCCAATGGTGGTGTCGTATAGCTGCGCATCGCGAGAAAACGCCTGTTCCGCCTTGCCCATTACCAGCGGCGCACGGGACATCGATTCCACGCCGCCCACCAGCATCAAGCCAGCCTCGCCACAGCGAATCGCCCGGGCCGCGCTGCCGATGGCGTCCAGCCCCGAGCCGCACAAACGGTTGAGGGTGGTGCCCGGCACGCTCACCGGCAGCCCGGCCAGCAGCGCCGACATGCGCGCCACGTTGCGGTTGTCTTCGCCGGCCTGGTTGGCGCAGCCGTAGATCACATCGTCGACGCTGCTCCAGTCCACTTGCGGGTGGCGGCGCAGCAGTTCGCGCAGCGGCACCGCTCCGAGGTCGTCGGCGCGCACGCTGCTCAAGGCGCCGGCGTAGCGGCCGATCGGGGTGCGGACTGCGTCGATGATCAAGGCGTCATTCATTCGGATTCTCCTGCGCCAGCACCGTGCCGCGCACTTTGTAGGATTTGCCATGGAACAGCGCAATCAGCTGGCCCAGTTGGTTTTCGATACGGACGTCGTAGTTGCCGGTGCGACCCGAGCGGCTTTGCTCGCGGCAATCGGCACTCAAGGTGTCGCCCAGGTGGGCCGGGGCGATGTAGTCGATGCTGCAGCCGAGCGCCACGGTGGCGTCGTTGTAGCTGTTGCAGGCCAGGGCGAATGCCGAGTCCGCCAGCGCAAACAGGTAGCCGCCGTGGCAGGTGCCGTGGCCCTGGATCATGTCGGCGCGCACGCTCATGCCCAGTCGTGCGCAACCCGGCGCCACCGAGAGCAGGCGCATGCCCATGCCCTGGCTGGCGGCATCGCGGCTGAACATGGCCTGGGCGCACTGGTTGGCCAGGTTCATGGCTTCATGGTTGGTCATGTGGTGCGCTCCTTTCAGCGGCCCTTGAAGCTTGGGCTGCGTTTTTCCATGAAGGCGGCGACGCCTTCGCGGTAATCCTCGCTGCGCCCGGCCAGGCGTTGCAGGTCGCGCTCCAGCTCCAGCTGTTGGTCAAAACTGTTGCTCAGGCTGGCGTTCAGGCTGCGCTTGATCAGCGCCAGGCCGTAGGTTGGTTGCGTGGCCAGGTGGCGGGCCAGGGTCAGGGCTTCGCTGCGCAATTCGGCGTCGTCCACGCAGCGGTAGATCAGGCCCCATTGCTCGGCCTGCTCGGCGCTCAGGCGGTTGCCCAGCAGGGCCAGCGCCTTGGCGCGGGCCATGCCCACCAGGCGCGGCAGGGTCCAGGTGCCGCCGGAATCGGGGATCAGGCCGATCTTGCAGAAGGCTTGGATGAAGTTCGCCGAGCGTGCTGCCAGCACCAGGTCGCAGGCCAGCGGGATGTTCGCGCCGGCACCGGCCGCCACGCCGTTGACCGCGCAGATCACCGGCAAAGGCAGGTCGCGCAGTTGGCGGATCAGCGGGTTGTAGAACTTCTCGATGGATTCGCCCAGGTCCGGCACCGCGCTGCCGGGTGCCACGTTGCGGTCGCTGAGGTCTTGCCCGGCGCAAAAGCCGCGGCCTTCACCGGTCAGCAGCAGCACGCGCACGTCGGGGTTTTCCTGGACTTGCTTCAACGCCTGCTGGACTTCGCCGTGCATCTGCGTGTTGAAGCTGTTGAGCTGGTCGGGGCGATTGAGGCTGAGCAGGGCGACGCCGGCCTCGATGGAAAACAGGATGTGTTCGAAGTTCATGGTCGTGAGGCCCTCACGGTGCACGCTCGGCGGTCAGCCGGCTCATTATTGGATCGGCGTGGTCAGCCGGTTTTGCCGGAGTATAGCTTTAACGTGATACATAAATGCAACGATAAAATTGATTTGGTGTGTCTTGTTTTGAGTTTGATGAAAATGAACTGCTCGCTGTGCTGGTCGGTAAATACCTGATAAATCCCCTATTTTATTGGCTTTACGTCGATTATCAGCGGCCCCGTATCAAGCCACGGCGACACATGATTCAAGCGATACGCTTTTTCAGCTTTGTGCTTGTAAAAATGATGTGATACAAAATAAGCCAAGATCGGCATCGCTTTGCGAATACGCCATAAAAGGAATCCCCATGACTTGCTACAGCCTCGACGGCCTGACCCCGGTGGTCGACCCCACGGCCTACGTCCATCCCTCGGCGGTACTGATCGGCGACGTGATCATCGGCCCCCATTGCTATGTAGGGCCGCTGGCGAGTTTGCGCGGCGACTTCGGGCGCATCGTCCTCGAAGAAGGCGCCAACCTGCAGGACACCTGTGTGATGCACGGCTTCCCGGACAGCGATACGGTGGTCGAGCGCAACGGCCATATCGGCCACGGCGCCGTGCTGCACGGTTGCCGGATCGGCACCGATGCGCTGGTGGGCATGAATGCGGTGGTGATGGACAACGCCCGTATCGGCGCTCGCTCATTCGTCTCGGCGGCGGCGTTCGTCAAAGCCGGTTTCGAGTGCCCTGAGCAGTCGTTGGTGATGGGCGCGCCGGCCAGCGTCAAGCGCAGCCTCAGTGATGAAGAGGTGCACTGGAAACAAACCGGCACCCGTGAATACCAGCGCCTGGCTCAGCGTTGCCTGGAGCAGATGCAGGAATGCCCACCCCTGAGCGCACCGGAAGCCGATCGCCCACGCATCAGCGACAGCGGCCTGCGGCCCAAGGGCAGATGAATTGCCTGCATCCCGACGCCGCTAAAAACGGTATATTTTCTCTTTTTGCCTCGGTACGCCCATGTCGTCACTGACACCCCTGAACCAACTGATTACCCGCTTCCAGGAGCAGACGCCGATTCGCGCCAGTTCCTTGATCATCACCTTGTACGGGGACGCCATCGAACCCCACGGCGGGACGGTGTGGCTGGGCAGCCTGATCCAGTTGCTCGAACCCATCGGCATCAATGAACGGCTGATCCGCACCTCGATCTTCCGCCTGACCAAGGAAGGCTGGCTGACCGCCGAAAAAGTCGGGCGCCGCAGCTACTACAGCCTGACCGGTGCCGGGCGTCGGCGTTTCGACAAGGCCTTCAAGCGGGTCTACAGCTCCAGCGTGCCGGCATGGGATGGCTCGTGGTGCCTGGTGATGCTCACGCAGTTGACCCAGGACAAGCGCAAACAAGTGCGTGAAGAGCTGGAGTGGCAAGGTTTTGGTGCGATTGCCCCGACCGTGCTGGCCTGCCCACGCAGCGACCGCGCCGACGTCAACGCCACCTTGCTCGACCTCGGCGCCCAGGAAGACACCATCGTCTTCGAAACCACCGCCCAGGATGTACTGGCCTCCAAGGCCCTGCGGGTGCAGGTGCGCGAGAGCTGGAACATCGAGGAGCTGGCGGCCCATTACAGCGAGTTCATCCAACTGTTCCGACCGCTCTGGCAAGCGCTTCGCGAGCAGGAACAGCTACAGCCTGCGGATTGTTTCCTGGCACGGGTCCTGCTTATTCATGAGTACCGCAAACTGCTGCTGCGCGACCCGCAATTGCCCGATGAATTGCTTCCCGGCGATTGGGAAGGCCGCGCCGCCCGCCAGTTGTGCCGCAATATTTACCGGTTGATCTACGCCAAGGCCGAGGAATGGCTGAACAGCGCGCTGGAAACTGCCGACGGCCCGTTGCCGGACGTTGGCGAAAGCTTTTACCGGCGGTTCGGAGGCCTGAAATAAGGAGCGACGCTGTTCAGGAGAACGGGTGGAGTAATGTGGCGTAGAGAATAAAAATAAGCCTGCGTGAGGCCTGAACATTATGTCTTCAATTGCACAGCGCTGTGATGGGTTCGACCAATGGATCCATCAGATCAATCAGATCTGTGGCGCATTCGATGGGCAGATCCTGGGGGATGGTTTTTCCGGGCAGATCCGCGAGTACCAGAGCGGCGCGCTGAAACTCAGCTTTGTCGACGCCTGCCAGGCGCGGCTGTTTCGTACCTCCAGCCAAATCGCGGCGGGCGAGGGCGGCAAGTACTTTGCCGTGTTCCAGCTCGACGGCACGGCCGGCATGGCCCAGGGTGACAGCAAGGCGCTGTTGCGCGCCGGCGACATTACCCTGATCGATGCGGCGCACCCCAGCGACTTCACCTACAGCGAGAATTCGCGGCAGTTGTCGTTGATCCTGCCGTCGTACCTGGTGGAGCAGACCTCGCGTTTCAACCCGGTCAAATGCGGGCACCGGATCGAGGCGGCGTCGCCGATGGCGATGCTGTCCCGGCAGCTGATTCTGGAGGCCACCCGGCAAGACAACCTGACCTTGCAGGAAAGCGAGGCGACGCTGGAGGCGATCATCAACCTGCTGCGCCCGGCGATCAGCCAGGCGGGCGAGGGCAGCGACGCCCATGAGCGGGTGTTCCGCAAGACGCTGGAGTGCATTGACCAGCACATTCGCTCCGAAGAGCTGTGCCCCGAGTGGCTGGCGCGGGAGGTGGGGATGTCGGTGCGCGGGCTGTACCGGATCTTTGCCCGCAAGGGCCTGGTGGTGGCGCGGTACATCAAGAACCGACGGCTGGATTTGTGTGCTGAATCCCTGCGCCAATCCAGGGTGGAGGAAAAGCTTTCGGTGCTGGGGTACTCGTGGGGGTTTTCGGATTCGAGTTATTTTTCGACGGCGTTCAAGTCACGGTTCGGCATTGCGCCGGGTGAGTACCGCAAACAACACGCCTGATCAGGGGATACGCCGATCAAAAATGTGGGAGCAGGCTTGCTCGCGAATGCGGTGGTTCAGTTGATGCATTGGGTGACTGACACACCGCATTCGCGAGCAAGCCTGCTCCCACATTTGGATCGCGTTTCGTTCAGTTGGGCATTCCGTCTTCAATCGCAATCCCTTGCGCCCGCATCTCCTTGATCAACCCCGCCCTTGTGCCCGGCAGATTGAGCATCGCTTTGTGCCGCAATTCAGTGACTTCCTCGGCGCTATAGGGCTTGTAATCCACCGGCGTACTCTTGCCCGCCATCCCGTCCGGGCGCATCAGCCAGTTCAGCAAATCCGCCAGTTGCCCATCGTTCAGCGCCGACTGCGACATCCCCGGCACCCGTACCAAAAACTCCCGCCCGCCTGGCACCTTCAGAAAGTTGCCGACAAACCCGGTCATCCTCGGTGTGTCGTTTGCCGCCGAGCCCATGCCGCTGCCCAGATGGCAGCCGGCACACTGCAGCTGATAGTTGGTCGCCACGCTGTACCCGGCCTGGGCGATCGGCGTTTGCGGCGACTCATTCCCCGGTGCGTGCTTCTGGTTTGGATTGGGAATGGCCCGAGCCTGGGCGAGCGGGGTGGCGAAGACACACATCAAGCTCAGCAAAAACAACGTACGCATGACAAGCCTCTTGCACTGACCTGTGGCGAGGAAGCTTGCTCCCGTTGGGCTGTGCTGCGGCCCCAAGATCTTTGGGAGCGCTTCGCACTCCAACGGGAGCAAGCTCCCTCGCCACAAGGGTGGGTTAAACTGCGACGCCGCGAATGATCGAGACCGTGCAGTGGTAGATGTGGGATTTGGCCGCCAGGCACCAGTTCACATCGTTGTTGTTGAACGGCCGGTATGCCGGTTCCTCACTGTCGTTACGCGTGCACGCGCACTGGGCGCAGCTTTGCTTACCGCAGCAGTCGTTATAGGAAATGATGTAGTCCTTGCCATCCGCCGGGTTGCGGCAGGTGCCGATCCAGGTCACCTGGGACGCCTCGGTGCCCGGTGGGCAGGAGGTCACCGAACCGCCACAGCAACTGCACAGGAAACCGTCGATGGAGCAGTAGCGCCAGTAGTCGCAACTGTTCGGGTCGCCCGGGTCACCGGCTTTCGGATTATCGGCAGCCAGCGCCTTGCTGGTACGGTCCAGGGGCAGCAGCAGGGGCAACGCGGCGCCTGCGACCATCAGCGAACCCATACGGGCCAACAGTTTGCGTCGCGACGTGGTGTCGGCCAGGCGACGGGTCGAGCGCTCGAATAACAGATCCAGCAATTTCATGAGAGTCTCCCTGCCTTAATCAGTGGCTATGGCCGTGGCTGTGGTCGTGGGGCTGCGGCTGGCTGTTGAGGTATTCCTGCAGCGTCGCGCTTTTCAGGTGTTCGACTTCGAACAGGCTGTCCAGGTGCTCGCGGGAATTGACCAGGCCCTTGGCGCGCAAGGTGCCGCTCTTGTCGATCAGCGCGGCATACGGCAGCTTGCCGATCTGGTAGGTCATGCCGACTTCCGGGCCGACCACGTAGGTGACGTCGTCCAGTTTGTGTTCGGTGATCAGCGCGTGCTGGGCTTCCATGTCGCCGTCGCTGATAAACACCACATCGAGTCGGTCAGCCTGTTCCCTGGCGATGGACTTGATCGCCGGCAACAGGGATTTGCAGATCGGGCAGGTGGGCGAGAGGAAGAACAGCAACTGGTTCTTCTCACCGGCATAGCCGAAGTTCACCGGGCGGCCTTTACGGTCGGAAGCGGTGACTTGCGGGGCCGGCTCATTCACCGCCACGCCCTTGTCGACCATCAGTGCGCCGGCCGGGGCGATGCGCCCGTGCAGCACACCAATCTGGCGCACCAGGCCCATCACGGCAAACGCCAGCGCCAGCAGCAGTACCCACAGCAGTACGTTGGAAACAATAAGGCCTTCCATTGATCACCTACCAATCAGTTTGAGCAGAAGAGGGGAGTTCGCCAGCAGGCCATCGGCTGCGGCGTAAATCAGCAGCGCGACGGCGCTGGCGGCGACGGTGACGAAGCCGTCGAAAAAACCCAGGTCACGGGCAATCGGCAGCACGCTGGCCAGCAGGGCCACGGCCACCAGTGCGCCGTTGCGCAACAGCAGGATCGGCCGCAATGGCTGCGCCTGGTCGGGGCCTGCGCAGCCGCAGTCGATGTCCCGGCGGCCGCGCCACAGGTTGATGCCAATGGCGGCGGCGTACAGCGCAATCAGGCCGGCGGCGCCGAGGGCGGCCCAGGAACGGCTGGCCGGCACCAGCAGGGCAAAGGCAATCACCAGTTCCAGCACCGGGATTACCCGGGCGGTGGGGCGAGTCACTGCCTCTGGCAGCAACTGGTAATCGGCCAGTTGCCGGGCGAAGCGTGCCGGTGCGCGCAACTTGTGGGTCGCGGCACTGGCCAGCAACACCGCGATGGCGAGGGCGCTGGCAATGATGAAGATCGGGTCGATATGCATGGCCGAACCTCTTTAGTAGCTCATGATCTGGGTCGCGGTCTTCGCTACCTTGGCCATGCTACCGGTGAGTTTATTGGTCTTGAGGTCGAAGATCTGCAAGCCGCCTTCGACGTCGGCGCCCAGCAACAGGGGCTTGTCGTCGCCGGTGGCCTGCATGCTCCAGACCGGGGTCGGGGCTTCCAGGGTGGCTATCTTCTTCATGGTCTTGAGGTCATAGGCCCAGATGATGGTGCTCGGGTCTTCCCACTTCATCGGCTCGTGGTTGTCGTGCATCAGCACGTACATGCGGTTGAGCTTTGGTGCCACAGCCATCAACTGCCAGCCACCCGGGGCCCAGCCGGTTTTCTTTTCCGCATCGGTGGTGAGTGACCAGGACGGCAGGATTTTCGGCTCATCGCCGGAGAAATCTACCGGGCGGATGGTGCCGGTGGTGGTGGTGAAGTAGTAGGTGTCGCCCACGTTCACCGCGCGTTCGTTGAGCTTCTCGGCGTTGGGGTCGAAGAAGTGCGTGCGGTTGCGCGAGGTTTCCTGGCCCTGCTCGTTCAGCGTCACCACTTGCAGGCTGCCGTCGCCGCACAGGGAGGCGAAGCGGCGAGTGCCGACCGGGTAATTGAGTACGCAGCCCGGGATCGCGATTTCGGCGGTGACGGAGCGGGACTGTGTGTCGACCACGGTCACCGAGGTGGAGGGTGTGAAGTTGTAGACGTAGACGAAGCGGTCATCGCCGCTGGTCTTCAGGCCATAGCGCTGGGTCAGGGATTCGGCGCGTTTGTTCGGGATCAGCACTTCCCAGGCGGGCGACAGGCTGGAGCTGTCCCAGGCGGTGAGCACATCGGTGCGATCGCCCCGGGTGCCGCGGGAATAGTAGATGTCGGCGCTGTACAGGGTCTTCTGGTCGTGGCTCAGGGCCGAGGGCGCGGCGAAGCCGGTGGGGACCATGCCGAGGACGCGCTTCTTGTCGGGATCTACCACGGTGACGCGGCCGACCACGAAGCTTTCGAATTCGACGTCTACCACGAATGCGCGGTGGGCTTCCGGTGGAAAGGCCAGGGTGGTCTGGCCGATGGTGTCTGGCGGTAAATCCGCCTGGGCGCTGTTCAAGCCGAGTACAAGCAGGCCCAGACCCAGCGCTGACTGTACGTTGATCCTGTTGCTTCGCATTAGGGGCACTCCCTGAATTATTGTGTTTTGCTAATCGCGGGTGCTTTGGCAGATTCTTGCAAGTGGATTCTGCCTTGTGGGGCGATTGCAAGAATTGTTGTGTCTGCCAAGTGGTTGTGTGTCTGTGCCAATGGTTTGGGGTAGGGTGTATATCCGTTATTTTTGTTATGGCAGAAACGGGTTCCGCTCTTGCAGCGGCTCACTTTTGAACAGCCCTGTAGGCGCTGGCTTGCCGGCGATGGTCGTTAACGATGACGTTGGCATCCTGAATAAACGCGGCGACCTCACGTTTTTCGCCGGCAAGCCGGCTCCTACAGAAAAGCCGCTTCGCAAATGCCCCAATCTCACGACCCCACCAAAGGCAACGAAAAACTGAACACCGCCCCACACGGCTCCAGATTCTGCGCCCAGATATCCCCCTGATGCCGACCAATGATGTTCTTGCACAACGCCAGCCCAATCCCGTTACCACCCACCTTCGACGAAAAGAACCCGTCAAAGATTTTCTCCCGCGCCACGGCCTGAATCCCGCGCCCACAATCCTCGACACTCAACCGCGCCACGTTTCCATCCCGGCAGGCATGCAACCGCAGCACCCGACGCTCCACGGGCAGCTCACTCATCTCTTCAATGGCATTGAACGCCAGGTTCAGAATCACCTGCCCAATCAGCACCCTCTCGCACTGCACCATCAGCGGTTGCGCGCTCGGGACGATCTCCAGCCGCACCTGACTCGGCTCGGCCCGCAGGCTGATGAAATATCGGGTTTCCTGCAGCAACTCATTGAGGTCCACCCACTCCGCGCTCTGCTCCAGCTTGACCACATAATCACGCACACTCTTGATGATCGTTGACGCATGCTCGACCTGCCGCACGGCACTTTGCAGCCCCCAGTTCACCCCCTGGTCGGCACTGCGGGTATCGCCCAGGCGAATCAAAACCCCCTCGATAAAATTGCGCGTGGCCGCCAGTGGCTGGCTCAACTCATGAGCAATCGCCACCGCCATCTCGCCCATGGCGTTGTATCGGGCCAGGTATTCAAGCTGCTGTTCACTGACACGCCGGGCTTCCTCGGCGCGGATCAGGTCCCGCTTCACCTTGTCTTCCCGGGAAATATCCCGGAACTGCACCATCAGCACGTCGCGCCCGTCCAGGTGCACCAGCGTCGCGACCGCTTCCGAAAGAATCTCCACCCCGGCCTTGGAGCGATAACACCACTCGATGGTGCGCTGGCCACTGCGGGCCGCGCGCTCGAGCCAACGCAGGCCGATGGAGCGCTTGTACTTCGGTGCGTCCCGGGTCATGTCCGGGGCCTTGAGCGGGATCAGTTCTTCCAGGGTAAACCCCAGCGCCGACAGCGCCGCGGTGTTGGCCCAGAGGATGTCCTTGCTCTGCGCATCGTGAAGGATGGTGCAGATCGGCATGGCTTCGATCAGGGTGTGGAAATCATTGTTATTGGGTAGGTACATCGCGTAGCCCTTGGCGGTGGAGGGGACGACTACGGTGGCAAGTTATACCGGTTTGCATCCGCGGGCACGCTCAGAAGTAATCGGGGGCGCACTAGGGGATTTCTTTAGCCGGTGGGCTGCACGCCCCAATAGTTGACGGTGGTCGGGCTTTTTACACTGGACCTATCAACGCCCGACACGGCGTCCATAACAACTACAACGGAGAAAGCCCATGCTGCGTTCGGCCCTCGTGCAACCAGACGCTTTACCCGACGTGCAGCCCACGCTGTTCCAGCAGGTGCTCGATGAAGTGCGCCAGCGCCGCGACGAGTTCGACGCCGGCTCCCACGTGCCACGGGACATGATCGAACGCTTCAAGCAGGTGGGCATCTACCGGGCGGCCACGCCCCGTTGTTTCGGCGGCGATGCCCTGGCCCCCGCAACGTTCTTGCAGATGATCGAGCGCATATCCGAAGCCGATGGCTCTGCCGGCTGGGTCGCCAGCTTCGGCAGCGCCGGCGTCTATCTTGCGGCCTTGCCCCAGGAAACCCTCGCCGAACTGTACGCCGACAGCCCCGACCTGGTGTTTGCCGGTGGCCTGTTCCCGCTGCAGCCGGCGGAAACCGTCGAGGGCGGCTGGCAGGTCAACGGCACCTGGAAGTTTGCCAGCGGCTGCAAAGGCGCCGACCTGCTGGGCGTGGGCATCGGTGCGTCGGGCGGCAAGCCACGCACTGCCGTGTTCAAGCCCGGCCAGGTTGAAATCATCGAAAACTGGGACGTGGTCGGCCTCAAGGGCACCGGCAGCCATGACCTGCGAGTTACCGACCAATACATCGACGAGCGCTGGACCTTCATCCGTGGCGGCGCCGCCACCATCGACGAGCCGCTGTTTCGTTATCCCTCGATTGCCTACGCCGCCCAGGTGCTGGCGGTGGTCAACCTCGGCCTGGCCCGCGCGGCCCTCGATGAAATCAGCGCCATGGCCAGCGGCAGCGGCATCACCGGCGCACCGAAACTGGCGGACCGCGCCTACGTGCGCATCGAAATCGCCAAGGCCGAAGCCCGGCTGAGCGCCGCTCGGGGCTTTTTCTACGGCGCCACCGAACAAGTGTGGAACTCGATCCTCGCCGGCAACCCGGTCACGGCCGAGCAAACCAGCTTGCTGCGCCTGACCGCCATTCACGTGTCCCAGGCCGGCGCCGCCGTGGTGCAGAGCGCCTACAGCCTGGCGGGCACCACCGCGATCTACCTGCGCCACCCGCTGCAACGCTACCTGCGCGACGCCATGGTGGTGACCCAGCACGCCTTCCTCAGCGAAGGCCTGTACGACGGCGCGGGCTCGGTGTTCCTCGGCGTTCCTCCATTTCCTGGCTACATCTGACTTTCAAGGATCAACCCATGTCCCAAGCCACTCAAGAACCGCTGCGCGTCGTCTTCTGCATCGGCATCACCCAGAACTTTTTCGACCTGCCTACCGGCGAAGGCCTGAGCGTGTGGAAAGGCTTCAGCCAGATGATGGGCGACCTCGGCGCCATGCCGGGCATCAACGTGCTGGGGGCGATGGATGACGACCGCTTGATGGTCGGCCCGTCGACCACCTCGCCGTGGACCGTCTACATCATGGCCGACGTCGACTGCCACCAGTCGGTGATCGACGCCTGCAACCTGTTCCGTACCACGCCGGTGGGTGAATACAGCCTGTGGCGCTACGCCAAGGTCGAAGCACGGATCGGCCGCCCGCTGACCATTCCCGAAGCGGCCAGGGTGTGAGCCATGGACCTGTTGCAGCGTGTTGAAACCCTTGAAGGGGAGAGCCAGGTAAGGCGCTTGATGGCGCGCTACATGGACCTGTGCGACGTGCCCCGGGCGGCGACCAACGTTCGCGAGTTGGCCGAGTTGTTCACCGTGGATGCGGTGTGGGAAGGCATTGGCACAAGTACCGCGCAGACCTTCGGCCAGCATCGGGGGCGCGACGCGGTGGCGGCGTTTGTCGGCAGCTACCTGCCACCGTCGGAACACTTTGCGCTGAACCTGCATTACCTCACCAGTGAGTCGATCCAGGTAGACGGCAGCGCGGCTGCAGGGCAGTGGATCATGCAACAGATTTCCACCTACGCCGACCAGCGCAGCGAGTTGTTCGGCACGCGGCTGACCATCGATTTTCGCCGTGTCGACGGCACCTGGCTGATAGCGCATTTCCGTACGCAGCGCCTGTTCAATAGCATGTTGGGGGTGAACCCATGAGTACCTTCGTCAGCGAATTTTTACTCGGTGGCAGCGGCCGACGCGTGGCCATCAAGGATTCCATCGACATCGCCGGGTATCCGACCCGCTCGGGCAGTCGTGCCTTTGCCGATGCTCCGCCGGCGACGCGGCATGCGCACGTGGTGCAGGCGGTCCTGGATGCCGGCTGGCAGATCGTCGGCAAGACCAGCCTGCATGAACTGGCATTTGGCGTCACCGGCATCAACGACTGGAGCGGTACGCCCGTCAATCCCCAGGCGCCAGACCGCGTGCCGGGCGGCTCCTCCAGCGGTTCGGCCGCGGCGGTTGCGGCGGGCCTGGCGGATATCGCCATTGGTACCGACACCGGCGGCTCGGTGCGGGTGCCGGCGGCGTGCTGCGGGATTGCCGGGTTGAAACCGACCTATGGCCGAGTCAGCCGCATTGGCGCGCAACCGGCGGTATCCAGCCTCGATTGCGTCGGGCCGTTCGCCGCGAACATGCAGGACCTGATTGCCGCGATGCAGGTGATTTGCCCGGGTTTCCAGCCACAGGCGGCGCCGTCCGGCAGCGTGCCGGTGGGCTTTCTGGATGTGGCCTGTGAGCCATGGCTGAAGGCGAGCCTGATGGCTGCCGTCGACGCGGCCGGCTGGCGTCAGCAGCGTCTGCATCTGGACGACTTTGACACGGCGTTCGGCGCCGGCCTTACGGTGATTAACGTCGAAAACTGGGCAGCCTTCGGTCACCTCACCGGCAAGGGCCTGATCGGTGCGGATGTCGAACAACGCTTGTTGGCTGCCAGCCGCACCAGCGCTGCTGATTTGGCCGCAGCCGAAGTCGTGCGCACCCGCTTCAGTCATCAGGTGGACGCCGCGCTCGAAGAATTCTCCGTGTTGCTGCTGCCGACGATGCCAGACCTGCCGCCGACCCTGGCCGAAGCCCGCAACGGCAGCCAGGCCGTGGCCCGCATGACGCCATTGGTGCGGCCATTCAACCTCAGCGGCCACCCGGCGTTGACGGTGCCGGTGACCCTGGCCGCCAGCGAGCTGAAGGTGGGGCTGCAGATTGTCGGCCGCAAGGGCCAGGACGAATGGGTGTGTGCCCTCGGCGCACAACTGCAACAGAGCATCACGGCTCGCCAATAAGAACAACGCCTTGAGGAGGGCTCCATGAGTACCCATGAATACCGGCTGATTGCCAAATCGAAAAGCCTCGACGAGTTGGTCAAGCACGATCGCGTCGACGTCTCGCTGTACAACGACCCGGCGCTGTTCGAGGCCGAACTGGAAAAGATCTTCTACCGCACCTGGGTCTGGGTCGCCCATGAAAGCGAAGTGCGCAACAGCGGCGACTTCAAGACCGCGACCATCGGCCGGCGCCCGGTGATTGTGGTGCGCGACAAGAAAGGCGCGATCAACGTGCTGGAAAACCGCTGCCGCCACCGTGGCGCCACGGTTTGCGAGAAGCACAAGGGCAATGCCACCGGCTTCACCTGCCCGTATCACAGCTGGTCCTATGGCTTGGACGGCAAGCTGCGGGCGCTGCCTTACCCGGACGGCTACGAAGGCATCCTGGAAAAGTCCGAGTTACCCCTGACCAGCCTGCGGGTGGACAGCTACGCCGGGATGGTATTCGCCAGCTACAACGACGATATCGAACCGTTGGCCGACTTTCTCGGCGGCGCCAAACACTGGATGGACCTGTTCATGAAGCAGGGCGCCGGCTACCCGATCAAGACCCAGGGCGAACACAAGTTCAGCTTCAAGGGCAACTGGAAGATCCAGCTGGAAAACACCACCGACGGCTACCACTTCCCGATCGTGCACAAGTCGTTCATGTCGTCGGTGGACGCCGAGACCTCGGAAATGCTCTCGTTCATGACCGACGAGCAGGCCGTCACCCATTCCCTGGGCAATGGCCACAGCGTGATGGTGATGGTGCCCGAGCATGTCGACCTGGACCACGACGACGGTACCGAGCAGTTGCAGGAGCGTTTCGCCCACGTCACCGAAGAACTGTCGAAAACCATGGAGCCGGCCCAGGTGCGACGCATCGTGCGCTCGCTGCACGGCGCCGGGTTCAACCTCAACCTGTTTCCCAATGTCGCCATGTCGATGTCGTTCTTCCGGGTGCTGCGCCCGGTGTCGGTCACCGAGACCGAAATCCGCCACGTCGCCCTGGGCATGGAGGGCGGCCCACAGGTTGCCAACCGCGAGCGCCTGCGCATCCACGAACACTTCCAGGGCCCGTTCGGCTTTGGCAGCCCCGACGACGCCGAAGCCTGGGACCGGGTGCAACGCGGCTCGTATGCCGGCGTGGACGCACCGATCCTGGTCAACCGTGGCCTGAACCGCGAAGTGCTGGCCGACAACGGCGACAAGGTATCCCACGCCACTGATGAAGGCGGCATGCGCGGGGCCTATGACATGTGGAAAAGGATGATGAGCCAATGAACACCCTGACTGGTTTTACCGCACCGCTGGCCCAGGCCATCGAATTCATCTGGCGTGAAGCCGAACTGCTGGACCACAAGGACTACGTGCAATGGGCCGCGTTGTGGAGCGAGAGCGGGCGCTACGTCGTGCCGATCGACCCGGACACCGAGGATTTTGAAGCCAACCTCAACTATGCCTATGACGATGCGCGCATGCGTGACCTGCGCATCGAACGGCTGACGGCGGGGTATTCACCGTCAGCGGTGGATGCGGCGAAAACCGTGCGCAGTGTCTCGCGATTCACCCTGGTGGAAGCGGCGGGCGAGGTGGTGGAGGTTAACTGTGCGCAGCTGCTCTATGCCTACAAGCGCGGGGTGCACACGCCGTTCGTGGCCGACCTGAATTACCGCATCCGGTTCAGCGCCGGGGTCGCGACCCTGGAGCGCAAGGTGGTGCGGCTGATCAATTCCACCGACAGCCTGAGTGCACTCGGCTTTCTGTTGTAAGCACGATTCAAACAACGACACAAAACCAATGTGGGAGCGGGCTTGCTCGCGAATGCGGTGGATCAGTCGCCACATGCATTGACTGACACACCGCATTCGCGAGCAAGCCCGCTCCCACAGTTGAGATGAGGACATCCTGATGAACCGAATCGCGCTTGTAACCGGCGCCTCCCGTGGCCTCGGCGAATGCATCGCCCGGCGCCTGCACGCCGCAGGCTACCGCGTGGGCCTGGCGGATGTGCACCTGGACGGCGTGCAGCGCCTGGCCTCTGAACTCGACAACCGCGGCGAAACCGCCGTCGCCATCGAGCTGGATGTGCGCAACAAGGCCGATTTTATTCGCGCCCGGGACCTGCTCAGCGAGCGCTGGGGCGGCACCGATATCCTGGTGAACAACGCCGGGGTGTCGAAAGTTGCGGCGCTGATGGACATCACACCCGAGGAATTCGACGAATCGATGGCGATCAACCTGCGGGGCACGTTCGTGGCCTGCCAGGTGTTTGGTGCGCATTTCGCCGAACGAGGGTTCGGGCGCATCGTCAATATCGCCTCCCTCGCCGGGCAAAACGGCGGAACTGCCACTGGCGCGCATTACGCCGCGGCCAAGGGCGGCGTGGCTACGCTGACCAAGGTCTTCGCCCGTGAACTGGCGCCCCGGGGCGTGACGGTCAACAGCATTTCGCCAGGCCCGCTTGATTTGCCGGTGGTGCGCGAAACCGTGGCGCCGGAGCGCCTGGAGCAGATCCTCAAGATTATCCCGACGGGCACCCTCGGCGACCCGCACACCATCGCCGACACCGTGCTGCTGTTGATCGCCGACCACGCCGCCTCGATCACGGGCGCGTGCTGGGACATCAACGGCGGGCTGTTCATGCGCTAGTCATCGCCGAAGAGAGTGGGCCTGCTGCGCAGTCCAGCGGGAGCAAGCTCCCTCGCCACAGGTTAGCGTTCAACCGAAACAACAGGATTCAGGTGCTGCAATGATGAAGGTGAAGATCGAACGCATCGTCGATGAAGCGCTGGATATCCGTTCCTTTCGCCTCGTGCGCAGTGACGGCCAGCCCCTCGACAGTTATGAGCCCGGGGCCCATGTGGACCTTACCGGGCCAACCGGCGTCACCCGCCAGTATTCGCTGTGCAGCCCGCCCCACGATGGCCGCGCGTACCTGGTGGCGGTGAAGAAAGAGGCGCAATCCCGTGGCGGCTCCCTGGCACTGCATGAGCAGGTGCAGGAGGGCATGGAGCTGGAGATGGGCGCGCCGCGCAACCTGTTCCGCCTCGACCCGGAGGCGCCGGCCCATGCGCTGTTTGCCGCCGGTATCGGGGTGACGCCGCTGTTGAGCATGGCCTATCGACTGGCCGACAGCGGCCAGCCGTGGCGCCTGCACTATTTTGCACGTTCGGCGCAGTACGCGGCGTTTACCCAGCTGTTGGCCGATACATTCGGCGAGCATGTGCAGTTTCACTATGGCGTCGAGCCGGACGCGCTGGATGCGGCCTTGAGCGCCTGCCTGGACCAGGCGGGCGCGGCTGCCCACGTCTACACCTGCGGCCCCGCACCGTTCATGCACAAGGTGGTGGAAGTGGCGGCCTGCAGCCGTCCCGAGGAAGCGATCCACCTGGAGCACTTCCAGGCCGACCCAGCGGTGAATGTCGGGCCCAGCGGTGGTTTCGAGGTGGAGCTGGCCAGCTCCGGCGTGGTGCTGCAAGTACCGGCGAATACCAGCCTGGTGGACGTATTGCAGGCCCACGGTTGCGACATCGACACCGAGTGCCGCGAAGGCCTCTGCGGCACCTGCATTGTCGAGGTGCTGGAAGGCGTGCCCGAGCACCGTGACAATTGCCTGTCGACCAAGGAGAAGGCCGCCAACCGGCAGATTTGCGCGTGTGTTTCCCGGGCGGTATCCGCTCGTCTGGTATTGGATATTTGATCGGCGCTACCCGTAAGATTGCTGGGACCAAAAAAATAAAAAACGTGAGGCCTTGCGGTCATGATGAGTTCAACGGTGCAACGTAACGAATCGTTCGAGCGTTGGTTACAGCAGGTTAACCAGGCCTGTGGACGCTTCGATGCCAGGGCCCTGGGCGCGGGGTTTTATGGGGAGTTGAGCGAGTTTCGCAGCGGCGCGATCAAGCTCAGCGTGGTCGATATGGCCCAGGTGCATCTGTATCGCAGCAGCAAGGAGGTCAGTACGGGCAATGAAGGGCACTACTACGCGGTGTTCCAGTTGCAGGGCAGCGCACAGCTGGAACAGGGCGACAACCGTGCGCAACTGGGCTGCGGTGACATCGCCCTGATCGACGCCTGCCGCCCCAGTGACATGACCTACCACGACAACTCCCGGCAATTGTCGCTGATCCTGCCGCGCCAGGTGGTGGAGCGCGGTTCGCACTTCACGGCGGTCAACTGCGCGACGCGGATCTCGGCGCGCACGCCGTTGGCGCTGATGGCCAGCCAGATGGTGCTCGACACCCGCCAGCAAAACGACCTGGGCATGCAGGAAAGCGAAGCCGTGCTGGATGCATTGGTCAGCCTGCTGCTGCCGGGGATCAGCGCCCGGGACAACGGTGTGGACACCCAGGAACGGCAGTTTCGCAAGACCATCGCCTACATCGATGCGCACATCGGCGCCGAAGAACTCTGCCCGGAGCTGATCGCCCGGGAAGTCGGGGTATCGGTGCGCGGGCTGTACCGGATGTTTTCCAAGCGCGGGCTGGTGGTGGCGCAATACATCAAGCACCGACGCCTGGATTTCTGCGCCGAAACCCTGCGCCATTCGCCGGCGGAGCAGAAGCTGTCGGCACTCTGTTATGCCTGGGGCTTCTCCGACTCCAGCTACTTCTCATCGGCGTTCAAGTCGCGCTTTGGCGTGTCACCGGGCGAGTACCGCAAGCGCTATAGCCATCATTGATGCGTGCCGCTCCCGAACCTGGAATGCATTTTCCTGTGGGAGCCGGGCTTGCCCGCGATGCAGGCCACTCGGTCTGACAGGTACACCGCCGCGATCCCTTCGCAGCCTCGCCAAGGCTCGACAGCTCCCACATTCAATCATCGCGCCCTAGGGATACAGCACCTCGCGGACCAGCATGGCGATGCTGGTCACGCCCATCTTTTCCTTGATCTTGGTGCGGTGCACGTCAACGGTCTTCACGCTGATGTTCAGCTCGCGGGCAATCACCTTGCTCGCCTTGCCGTCCACCACCAGCATCAACACTTCTCGCTCCCGGCTCGTCAGCAGCGCCAGCTTGCCTTGCAGGTGCTCGCGCTGTTCCTGGTCGGCCTGGGCCTGTACAGCGGTCTTCAGCGCGGCCTGGATGCGGTCGATCATCTGTTGCGGGTTGTAGGGCTTCTCGACGAAATCCAGCGCGCCGTTTTTCATTGCGGTGACCGACATCGGTATGTCGCCGTGGGCCGACACGAAGATGGTCGGCAAGGTGCTGCCGCGCCGGTTGAGGATCTCCTGCAACTGGAAGCCGCTGGTCTGCGGCATGCGCACGTCCAGCACCAGGCAGGCGGGCTGGCGCGGGTCGTAGTGCGCAAGGAACTCTTCGGCCCCAGCGAAACATTGGGCCTTTACGCTGACCGACTCCAGCAGCCAGGCCAGCGAGGTACGCAGGTCTTTGTCGTCATCAACGATGTAAACAATCGGTGTGCGAATTTCCATCAGGGACTGCCACGAGAATTTCTAATTATTGTTTTCGCACGCGGGCACGCTGCGGCGGACATTGGCTCATCTGTGGAGCCTTGCCAGCAGAATACCCAGTGTGAACGGCCCTGACGATAAAGAAACCACCTAGTCGGCATGGGGATCGTCTGAATGGTCGCGCCGCACGGGGCGTCTTAGTCTTGTGGCATCACCCACGGACCGTAAAGGGGCACCGACATGGCCGACCTGAGCCAGCAGCAAATCGACTTTCGCAACGCCATGGCGCAACTGCCGGCCGCGGTGAACATCATCACCACCAACGGCCCCGGCGGGCGTTGCGGGATCACGGCGAGTGCGGTGTGCTCGGTGACGGATTCGCCCCCCACGGTGTTGGTGTGCGTGAACCGCGGGAGTGCGACCCATGATGTGTTCCGTACCAATGGGCAGCTGTGCGTGAACGTGCTGTGCGGGGAGCAGGAAGAGCTGGCGCGGCACTTTGCCGGGATGACCCAGGTGCCCATGGCGGAGCGGTTTGCCTGGGACCTGTGGGACGGAGGCGAGGCGGGGGTGCCGGTGCTGCGGGATGCGCTGGTGCAGCTGGAAGGGCGTATCAGTGAGTGCAAGGAGGTAGGGTCGCATTCGGTGATGTTCGTGGAATTGTCGCGGGTTGGGGTGCGGGGGCAGGGCGACAGCCTGGTGTATTTCAACCGGCTGTTTCACCGGATTGAGCATGCTGGCGCCCATTGCTGAAGATGCAGGGGACCAAATGTGGGAGCGGGCTTGCTCGCGAAGGCGGTGTATCAGAAACCTATTCAGTGGCTGACACTCTGTCTTCGCGAGCAAGCCCGCTCCCACATGGGGCCTGCGGGGCAGTTGTTGGTCAGATGCGAAAGCTGCCCACCAGCTGATTCAAGCGTTCCGCTTCACGCTCAAGCTCGGTACAGGCCAGCAGCGTCGACTGCAGGTTTTCCACCCCGGCCTGGTTCAGCATATTGATCTCGGTAATGTCCATATTCAGCGCTTCCACCACCGACGTCTGTTCCTCGGTCGCCGCCGCCACCGACTGGTTGACGTTATCAATCTCGCCAATCCTCTGCGTCACACTGGCCAGCCGCGTACCCGCCAGGTTGGCGATACTCACGCTTTCCTCGCTGTGCTGCTGGCTCTCGGTCATGGTGCTGACGGATTCCCGTGCGCCCACCTGCAACTCTTCGATCATCTGCTGAATCTCCAGCGCCGACTCCTGGGTGCGATAGGCCAGGCTGCGCACCTCATCGGCCACCACCGCAAACCCGCGCCCGGCCTCACCGGCCCGGGCCGCTTCAATGGCGGCGTTCAGTGCCAGCAGATTGGTCTGCTGGGAGATGCCCTTGATCACCTCCAGGATTTGCCCGATGTTCACCGTCTTGTGATTCAGCGCATCGATGTGCACGCACGAGGCGCTGATCTTGCCCGACAGTTCATTCATCACGGCAATCGTGCGCTCCACCACCTGGCGCCCGTCCTCAGCCTGTTGCCGGGCGCCGGAGGCTTGCTGCGACGCATCGGAGGCATTACGGGCGATTTCCTGGGCGGCGGCGCCCAGTTCGTTGATCGCCGCCGCGACACTGTTGGTGCGGGTCGCCTGTTCATCGAAGTTGTTCAGCGAGGAATTCGAGGCCAGCAGCACCCGCTTGACCACCTGGTTGACCCCGAGCCCCGCTGAAGACACTTCGCGGATCGACTGGTGGATGCGTTCGACAAAACGGTTGAAGGCGCTGGCCAACTGGCCGATCTCGTCCCGGGATTGCACCTCCAGCCGCCGCGTCAGGTCGCCTTCGCCACGGGAAATGTCCTCCATCACCCGGGTCAGGGTTTGCAGCGGCCGGGTGATGCGCAGCGCGGCGTACCAGATCAACAGCAGGCCGAGCAGGGCCGAGCCGCCACCCAGCAGCAGTTCCAGGGCGGTGCTTTTCACCCCTTGGGCATCGAGTTGCTGTTGCAGCGCAGTGACCGGCGCCAGCAGCACCGACTGCGGCACGCCCACCAGAACGCCCCACGGTGCTGCACCGGCAATCGGTGCCAGCGGTTCGAGTAGCTTGATTTGCTGTTGATCGACAAAGGTTTGCGGTTGCCCCTGGCGCAACGCGTCCAGTACCTGGGCGCCATCGTGCATGACTTCGCTGATCGGCTGCCCGAGGCGGCTGGCGTCCTCGCTGTAGGCGGAAATCACGCCTTTGGGGCTGACGATGCTGACTTGCCCGTGGCCGTCGAACAGTTGCCCGGCGCTGGTTTGGCTGGCCTGTTGCAAGGCCGCCAGGTTGATGTCCAGGCCAATCACCGCGATCACCTTGCCGTGCTCCATCAGCGGGAACGCAATGCTGGTCACCAGCTTGCGGCTGCCGGAAGCCTCGTCGAAATACGGCTCCAGCACACAGGCCCTGGCGGTGTCGCGGGCGCAGGTGTAGAAGGCGTTGTACGGCGCGCCGCTGGGGCCGGGCGAGGTATTGGCCAGCAGCGCTTCGTCGCCGACTACCGCTGTCAGTTCACCCGGGGTGGCCTGCACCCAGTATTGGGCGAAGCGCCCGGCCTCGTTGCTGCCGACGGCGGCCTGGTCGACGAAGTGGGCATCGTCACCGTCCAGGGCATTGGCTTCGAAAATGACGTAAATCCCGAGCAGGTCGGGCTTGTCGACCAGGGCCTGGCGCAGCTGGGTATTCAGCTCCTGGCGCAACTCTGGGCGGGTCAGTTTGCCCTGTTGTTGCAGTTGCCGCAGGTACAGCACATAACGCGACAAGCCCTGGCCGTATTCATGGGTTTGCATGAAGGTGCGTTGCACCTGCATGGCCTGAACTTGCCCCAGGGCCTGCATGTGTTCCTTGGCGGCGGCAGCGAGCATGTCGCTGCTGGCCTGGGCCACGTGCTGGCTGCTCTGGTGGGTCTGGTACAGCGACAGGCTCATCAGCAGGCCGACCACCAATAACAGGCAGAGGCCGGCGAGCAGGGCGATCTTGCTCTGGATCGTGAGGAATTTCTTGTGCATTGCGAAGGCCTTGGCCAGGCGGGGCGATGGCGGCGCCACCGCCCCGGCCGGGCTTAGAAGTTAGTGGCGAACACCACTTGGCTGTAGAGGTTTTTATCGTGGTTGCCCAGCTGCGTGCCGCCTTGCTCGGCGCTCTTGTCCGGCTGGTACAGGCCGATCAGCGGCATCACCGTCAGGTGGTCGTTGACGTGCCATTCGGCATACAGGTCCAGCTCGTGGCCGTCGTTGTTGCCGAGGTTGCGGTCGATGGTCTTGAAGTCGAACAACACCGCGCCGACGTTGAGGTTCTGCAGGGGCGAAACCTTGAACGTGACGTTCTGGATGCGTGAGTTGTTGTTGAACGGCCCGGCGTAGTTGCCCGCCACTTCACCCTGGAACCAGGTGCCGTAGCCACGGCTGAAACCGTAGAACAGCGGGTCGAAGCCTTCCGAGAAGCGGCTGTAGCGGTAGCTCACATACGGCGTCCAGGTCACGTCGGAGAAGGTCCAGCCAGCTTCCAGGTACCAGGCGTCTTCGTTGCCGGTGTGGGGCTTGTCCTGCCAGGCGTATTCGCCGGACAGGAACAGGTTGGTCACCCCGGCATTGCCCGTGGCCCGCAGGCTGTAGGTCTTCATGCCATCGCGTTCCAGCTGCGTGGGGGAGGCGTACTGCTTGTCGACGTCGGTGGTGTCGATGTACGTCAGCCCCACGGTGCCTTCGGCGGCCACGTGTTCGAGGGTGGCGACGTACATCTCGGTCTTGGCCTGGGCACGGTTATCGGACTTGAGCCACATCAGGTCGCTGCGCCAGCCTTCCTTGCCGCCCAGGCGCAACACGGCGGTTTCGTCGAAGGCCTTGCGGGCGGCGATGTAGTAGCCGCCGCCGCGATTGAGGTCGCCATCGGCCACGCCCTTGCCGAAGTTCAGCGCGTCGCCGTCAATCAGGAAACCGTCGCCGACCACGATGTTCTGGCGGCCGAAGGACAGGTCCACGCCATTCTCGCCCAGGGCCTCAAACAACTTGCCCGAGCGCCAGCCGAGGTAGGCGTCTTCGAATTTTGTGGTGCGCTCCGAACCGTCGCTGAAACCTGCGGCATCGCCGTCGCCCCAGGTGCCGGAACTCAGCAGGTTGGCCGCACCGTAGGTGGTGCCGGCGCCGCTGAAGCTTTTGTCGAAGCTCAGGCCGTACTTCACGTAGCCCTCGCGCCAGGACGAGGAGCCCTTGGCCAGGCGGCCGGATTGACTGTAGTTCTGCTGGCTGTGGAAGGCACCGAATACCGCTTCCAGCGTGGCGTTCAGATGACTGCTGTCATCGGCGTACAGCTCATAAGCGCCGGCCGGGTTGGCACCGATCATCAGCGCGAGGGTCGAGAGACGAAGCAAGGGGGACTTGAGCATGGTGTGGCATCCATTCTTGTTCATGACCACAGGGTTGGGGTCTGCCGCGATACTAATGCTGGCGAAGTGACGTGCCTTTTGTCTGGTTGCCAAAGACTTGACTGTGCTTGCCAGAATCCACGGTTTGGCAGCCCGGCCAATACGACTGGCACGCAGGGCAAAACCCGAGCGACCTTGAGCCCTGACAATCGTCGGCAACTTCGATGATTTCCAAGGTCGTTTTTCTATGTTCACTGCACACAGATTTTCCCTGGCCGGCCTGCTGTCGCTGGTCCTGGCCCACAGCGCATTCGCCGCTGAATGCAGCCCTGACCAGAGCCGTGGCGCCCAGGTTTTCGCCAACGAATGCAGCGTGTGCCATGCGGTGGCGAAGGGCGGCGCGACAATGATGGGGCCGAACCTGGCAGGCGTTTACGGGCGTAAATCCGGCTCCCTGGCGGGCTTCAGCTACTCCCAGGCGATGCGTGACAAAAACGTCGAGTGGCAAGCCGAGACCATCGCGCAATTCATCACCCAACCCCAGGCGTTTGTGCCCGGCACCTACATGCCCTACATGGGCCTGGCTTCGGCCGACGATCGCCAAGCGGTCGCCTGCTTTCTCAAAGAACAACATTGAATACAGGTGAATCATGAGCAACGTTGAAATCCTGCCGCAGGTGGCTGCATTCCTGGACCGTCGTCATGGCTGCTTTATCGATGGCCAATGGGTATTTGCCGAGGGCGAACACATCAAGGTGATCAACCCGGCCACCGGGCAAACCCTGTGCGAAACCCTCGACGCGCCGCTGCACGTGGTGGAGCAGGCGGTGCAGTCGTCCCATGCGGCGTTCAAGTCCCGCGTGTGGTCGGGATTGCGCCCGGCCGACCGTGAGCGGATTTTGCTGAACTTCACCGCATTGGTTGAGGCCCATGCCGAGGAGCTGGCGCAGCTGGAAACCCTGAGCCAGGGCAAGTCGATCAACCTGGCGCGGGGGCTGGATCTGAACGCCACGGTGGAGTTCATGCGCTACATGTCGGGCTGGGCGACCAAGATCGAAGGGCAGACCTTTGACGTGTCCATCCCTTTGCCGCCGGGGGCCAGGTTCACTGCGTTCACCAAGCGCGAGCCGGTGGGCGTGGTGGTGGGCATCGTGCCGTGGAATTTCCCGCTGCTGATTGCGGCCTGGAAATTGATGCCGGCGCTGGCGACCGGGTGCACGGTGATCATCAAGCCGGCGATGGAAACGCCGCTGACGGCGATGCGCCTGGCGGAGCTGGCGCTGGAGGCGGGGATTCCGGCGGGGGTGTTCAACGTGGTGACCGGCGGCGGTGCGTCGGTGGGGGGCGTTCTGACTGCTCATCCGTTGGTGAGCAAGGTGTCGTTTACCGGTTCGACTGCGGTGGGCAAGAGCGTGGGGGTGGCGTGCATGGAGAACATGACGCGGTTTGCCCTGGAGTTGGGGGGCAAGAATCCGATGATCGTGTTGGCGGATGCGGATATTGATAAGGCGATCCAGGGGGCGATCCTGGGTGGGTTGCTGAACAACGGGCAGGTGTGTGCGGCGGCTTCGCGCTTTTATGTGCATCGTTCGGTGTATGACCGGTTTGTCGAGGGGTTGGCGGCGGCGGTGTCGGCGATGCCGTTGGGGGCGGGGATGGATGGTGAGGCGGCGATTAATCCGTTGGTGTCGCGCAAGCAGCAGCAAGGGGTACTGCGCCATATCGAGCAGGCCCGGGCTGAAGGGGCGCGGGTGGTGATCGGTGGGGATGAGGTTGCGGGTGAGGGGTTTTATGTGCGGCCGACGATTTTGGCGGATATCGATCATGGGATGGCGGTGGCCCGGGAGGAGGTGTTTGGGCCGGTGTTGGGGGTGATGGCGTTTGATGATGAGGATGCGGTGATTGAGTTGGCCAATGACAATCGGTATGGGTTGGCGGCCAGTCTTTGGACCAATGATCTGGGGAAGGCGATGAACCTGGTGCCGCGGATCGAGGCGGGGACTGTTTGGGTGAATGCGCATGTGTTGCTGGACCCGGCGATGCCGTTTGGCGGGGTGAAGCAATCGGGGATGGGGCGGGAGTTTGGGCGGGCGGTGATTGAGGCTTATACCGAGCTGAAGTCGGTGTGTATTGCGCATTGATTGGGGGCATATCCGTTATTTAGGTAACGGCCACCTATGGTTTCGCTCTTACAGCGAGTCACTTTGCAAAAGCGGCAAAGTAACCAAAGCGCTCTGCCCCGCCTGTCGGCGCCTCGCCTAGGCTCGGCGTTCCCTCACTCCGGCATTGCTCCGCGGGCCGCCGCGACGGGCCATCCATGGCCCGGCGCGGCTAAACCGGCGTCCTGCCGGTTTA
>NZ_JACAPM010000069.1:0-31558 GCF_013385695.1 Pseudomonas sp. D8002 | reverse complement strand
ACGGTGTGCTGACGGCGATCAGTGACGCTTACGACAACCGGCTGCGCATTTCCCGCGATTATTCAGGGCGGATTCAGCGGATCGATAACCATGTTGGCCAGGGATTACTGCTGCGGTATGAGCACGGCCATATCGTTGCCGTCGACTATCAGGTGCAGCGGGAACTCGGCTGGGTTACCGAGCAGAACGTTGTTTCCTACACGTACGACGATGCCTGGCGGTTGATCGAAGCGACCAACGCTGTAGGAGAAAGCGAGCGTTATCGGTACGACGATCAGCAGGTGATCCTGGAGCGGGAACTGGCCGGTGGGGCGAGTTTCTTTTGGGAGTGGGAACGGTCTGGCAAGGCGGCGCGATGTGTCCGGCACTGGGCCAGCTTTTCGCAGATGGACACGCGGTATGTGTGGGATGACAACGGCACGGTCACCGTACACAACGCCGATGGCAGCCAGGAAGTCTACGTACACGACCAGCGCGCACGGCTGGTGCAGCGGATCGATCCGGACGGCGCGCAGCACTTCAAATCCTACGATGAAAAAGGCCGGCTGACGGTCGAGCAGGATCCGCTGGGGGCGGTGACGGCCTATCAGTACGACGAAGCCGGTCGGTTGATTGCGCTGTTTCCCGGTGACGATGCACCCACCTCCTACGAGCATGACAACGGTTTCGTACGGGTTGTGCGCCGTGGTGACGCGGTGTGGAAATACCAGCGTAACGATCAAGGCGATATCACTCGCAAGACTGATCCGGATGGCAATTACACCGAATACACCTACACCCAACACGGAAAGCTCAGCGGTGCCTGGTATCCGGACAACAGCAGTCAGCGGCTGATCTGGAACGAACGCGGCCAGCTCATTGAGGAAAAACTGGCGAATGGCGGTGTGCGGCGTTATCGCTATGACGAGCTGGGGCGGCAGGTGGCTTGCGAGGATGAGCATGGTGCGCTGACCCAGTATCAGTGGGACGCCGTAGGTCGTTTGCTGAAAGTGATTCAGCCTGACGGGGCCACACGCGAATTCAGCTACAACCCGTACGGAAAAATCACTGCTGAGCGCGACGAACTGGGTCGGGTTACGCGCTATGAGTACGCCGACGGTCTGCACCTGATCAGCCGTCGGATTAATCCGGACGGCACGCAGCTTAAATACCGTTATGACAATGTTCGGCTGTTACTGACCGAGATTGAAAACGAGGTCGGCGAAACCTATCGACTCGACTATCACGCCAACGGCCTGATCCAGCAGGAAATCGGGTTTGATGGCCGGCGTACTGCCTATGCCTACGACCTCGCCGGGCATCTGCTGGAAAAGACCGAGTACGGCGATGACGGCAGTCAGTTGGTTACCGGTTATGCGCGCGATGCGGCCGGGCGCCTCGTAAGAAAAACCCTGCCTGACGGCAGCAGAGTCAATTACACCTACGACCGCCTCGGCAATCTCCTCAGCGTCGACGACGGTAATTGGCCGCTCCACTACGAATACGACCTGCAAAACCGCCTCACTGCCGAGCACCAGGGCTGGGGCACCTTGCGCTATGGCTACGACGAATGCGGCCAACTCAACTACCTGCGCCTGCCCGACAACAACCGCCTCGCCTTCCACTACGACAAAGGTGGCGACCTCGGCACCGTCGAACTCAACGGCAACCTGCTCACCTCGCACCTGTTCAAATCCGGCCGTGAACATCAGCGCCAGCAAGGCCAACTCCTCAGCCACTACCACTACGACGACCAGGGCCGCCTGCACGCCCACGCGATCACCCAACAGGAACAACGCTACCAGCGCCGCCAATACGACTACGACAAACGCGGCAACCTGACCCGCATCCTCGACACCCGCAAAGGCCAGCACGACTACCACTACGACCCACTCGACCGACTGACCCGCGCCAACCACTCGCACGACCTGCAGGAACGCTTCGTCCACGACCCGGCGGGCAACCTGCTGATGCAAGACCGCGTCGGGCCCAGCGTCGTCAAAGGCAACCGCTTGTTGATGCAAGGTGACCGCCATTACGACTACGACGCCTTCGGCAACCTTCTGCGCGAACGCCGGGGCCGGGCGCAGCAGTTGGTTACCGAATACCGCTACGACTGTCAGCATCGCCTGATCAGCGTCACCCAGCCGGACGGTACCGAAGCCACATATCGCTACGACCCGTTTGGACGGCGTATCGCCAAAACCCTCAACGGTCAGACCACCGAGTTCTTCTGGCAAGGCGAGACATTAATCGCCGAACACAGCACTGATAACCACCAAAGCTATATCTACGAACCCAACAGCTTCCGTCCGTTAGTTCTGCTGAAGGGCTACGGCCCGGAAGACGTAAAGCCCTTCCACTACCAACTCGACCACCTGGGCACGCCACAAGAACTCACCGCGCCCGATGGCGAAATCGTCTGGTCCGCGCACTACCGCACCTACGGCCAAATCGCGAAGCTGGACGTCAACACCGTTATCAACCCGCTGCGCTTCCAGGGCCAGTACTTCGACCCGGAAAGCGGGCTGCACTACAACCGACATCGCTACTACAATCCGGATATTGGCCGCTACCTGACGCCCGATCCCGTGAAGCTGGCGGGCGGGCTGAACGGATACCAGTACGTGCCCAACCCGACCGGATGGGTGGATCCGTTGGGGTTGAATACCTGTCCGGGTGGGGATGGATGCAAGCCTGAAACCAAAGCTGAAGATCCATCAGGAATATCTAAGGTTGATGAGGGTACGCCCTCAACTCCCGCGCCAGAAAAAAAGCAGGAATATCTGTATCGAGGTGATTTGAGACATCCAGATGAAATTTTCAGAGACGGGTTTGAAAGTAGAGGAGAGAGCACAAATCTCTATTTACACTCTTTGAATAACGCCAGCCCTCCTAGCAATTTCGTGCCTACTTCCACATCAAGGAAAAGAGCACTGGTCTTTGCCTCGGGACATGGATTTGATGAGGGATTCCTTTATACCCTCAAAAAGATCCCTGGGAGGGATGTAAATAAGGAACTAGGCGACCGCTCCAAATACAAATATGAATTAGAAATCGCCATTCCCAAACGTATCGACACTAAAGATATTTTAGGTGCTTCACCGGTAAACGATGACGGCACTTACAAAGGATACACACTACTAAATCCGAACAGAGGTTACCCATGAAATCACGTGAAATCACCATAATCAGAGATAACGTTCGTGAAAGTGCAACAGTTGAATACGACGGGGGGAAGCCGACCCTTACTCTATCATTAAACAACGGGGTCAGAAAATCCTACAGCGCCATAGATCTATACGAAAGCTTCGGTCTGGCAAGAATGGACTTCAAGGATATAAAGTTCTTGTGTAAGGGCGCAAAAATTAACGTACACACATCTGGAATGTCATCACACATGTCAAATGGATTGGTAGCTTACGAACTCACCATGGGCAAACCTGAAGGCGAGCTAGTTCACATTTTTTCTCCCGAAGAAAACGACTTAACCAATGACATACAAGAACAGCATGATTTTTGCGAGCGCTGGGCAACTTCATGTTAGTCGCAAAATAAAGCGGCGCTGGTCAAGGTTGCGGGGAGTTCACACGCAGATTCGGTCTGATCAAACTCTGAAAGCTCAGGACCGGTCTATTTTTTCAATACGACATCATGGATCCCAATTAGAAATCGTCATAATGAAAACCCAAAAAATCTGCGCACTAATAGAAAATAAAAAAGTCGAAATCACCGTAAGATATGATGCAGCCAAATGCCTGATGAAACTCTCAGAATCTGAAACCCCACAGAGAATCTATGGTGGAAGAGATCTCTATGTCTGCCTTGCAAAAATCAGAGCCGATCACCCCCGCATCGCATTTCTTTGCAAGGGCGCGAGATTAAACGTGATGCCTTCAAGGATGGCATCCCAAATGAGTGCAGGGCTTGTCGCTTATCAAATGACGATGGGCAAACCCGCCCTCCCAGAGGATATAGTTCACATTTTTGATTACGAAGACGAAAACCTGACAAATGACCCACAAGAGCAAATTACTTTTTTTAAAACCTGGCTTGCATCGTTAAACGCCGAAAGATACGAAGACTTCAACTAAGCGGATAGTACAGTCCCATCTTTCAAATAACGGAAGAACAGCCAGTTGGAAGGTTCAGCCTATTCGGTAAACCCCAGCATGCTTAGCGCCTACCAAATCGCCATCGCAGGCAAGCCAGCTCCCACAGTTGAGCTGTGTACGTCAATGAAATGCCTGCCAACCCCCTATCCCACCTGCTGCAACCGCCCCGCCCGAAAATCCTTCGGCGACACTTCAAACTGCTTCTTGAACGAGCGACTAAAGTGCGCCGAATCCGTAAACCCCCACTTATACGCAATCGACGTAATCGACTCACTGCGCAAAAACGGGTTGGTCAGATCATCCGCACTGCGCTTCAACCGCGCCCGCTGGATATACCGGCACACGCTGTCATCCTGTTCCTCAAACAACCGGTACAAATGCCGCACCGAGATATTCAACCGACTCGCCAACCCCACCGGGCTAAGCCCTGGCTGGGTCAATGACTCATCAATCACCTTCTGCACATAGCTGCGCAGATTGCTGCCCTGCAACCCGCCACAATCATCGCGCTCATCGTCTTCCTGCTCAAACGCCGACCCCAGCAGCGAGACAAACGCCGACTGCAACGCCTGCCCCTCCCCGACCGCGCCTTCGCCGTTCAGTGCGTCTTTGCACAGTTGATCCATCAACACATGCAACATGCGCCCGCAGGCTTTGCTCGAGGAGATTTTGCCGAAGGTCTTGGGCTGGTTGCCGAACTGTTTGCACACCTCTGCGCGGGACAAGGACAGGGACGCGTGTTCGATGAGCCCGAACGGGGTGATGTCGATGGAGCCCACCGAGTCCATCAATAACAGTTCGCCGGGGGCAAGCTGGAAGCTCTGGCCGTTTTGGGTGATCTGGCAGTAGCCGCTGCGCTGGCTGACAAGGAAGCAGTGTTGGTCGTCATCGTGGTCGGCGCGGGCCTTGGGGCGCTTGATCAGGCCGGCGTTGGTGCGCAGGCTGGCCAGGGGCAAACCGCCGCGGGAAAAGGTGCTGATGCTGCCGATGAACAGCGAGCGGTTGAAGGCCAGTTCTGTGTCGAAGTGACCGCAAACCGCGCGCAGATCCCGGGTCCAGAGGTCCAGCCCGTCTTGCCCAATCTGTTGCATGCTCATGGTTGTTTCCACCTTGGCTTTTTGTTTTTGTCGGGCAATAGTTAACATGTTATCTATATGCGCGCAACAAGTACGTGTCTGCCAAGGTGGTTGCACTATTGATGCCAAATACTGCGGTCAGTGGGCCTGCAAGGCGCGCTGGAAACCGTTCAAGGCGTCCAGCAGCCAGGCGCGTTGCACACTGCTCAAGGCGATGTAGCGACGGAACGCCGGCATGCGGTTGACCACCTCGCTGCCGCCCATATGCTCAAGCCGCACACACCACTGGTGATCCACCAGGTCGATGCGCAGGCGCTTGAAGTCCAGCGGCATCAAGGCGCGATGCAAGGCGCCGCCCTCCTGCAATTGCGTGCGCAAAATGCCTGAAACCTCCTTGTCGCCCGACCGCTGTCGACAGCGGATTCCGGTGCGTCGAACGGCCCCGGTGTGGTGCAGTTCGAAGCTCGCCGTGCCCTGCTGCGAGGCAGGGATGCGCAGTACGAATTCGGTCATCACCAGGTGCATCAACAGCTGCGACTCGGTGCGTTCGACGATCTCCAGTTGCAGCCCGAGATTGTCCAGGGAAACCCGGGCCGTCGTCGGTCCACACACCTCATAACCGGCCAGGCCGAGGTTACGCCTCAGGTGTTCCAGCGTAACGCCGGGTCGATACCCGGCAGGCGCGCGCCGGGCGCTGAACAGCTCAGACAGTTTTTGCAGCATGGCTGATATACCCGTTGTGCGGCTGATCCGGCTCATGGGCGAACTCCTTGGCCAACACCTCTTCCACCGAGGCGGGCCTGAATGGATTGACCTTCTGCACAACCAGCGTCCAGAACAGCGCGTACGCCGCCGTGCACCCGAGCATTACGCCAAAGGGAATGTAGATGTCGGCGGGGTTCATGCCCGGCGGGGTGATAAACCACATGCCCAGCAGGATGCCGATGCTCGACAGAATCTGCGGCAGCGGAAAGAACGGCGAACGGTAGGCGCGAGGCAGATCCGGACGGCGAATCCGCAGGATCACCACCGACAGCGTCACCAGCAGATAAGCAAAGCTCCAGGCACACACGGCCGCCAGCACCAGGTGCATGATGTTGTCGGTGTTGCCGCCCAGGTACAGCGCGTGCAGGCACGGAATCAGCATCGCCACCAGAATGCACAGCAACGGTGTCTTGAAGCGCGGGTGCAGGTAGGTGAAGACCTTGGGCAACGCGCCGTCGACGGCCATGCCGTACAGGATCCGTGGCACACCGGCCATCAAGGTGTTGATGGTTGCAGCACCGGCAAACAGGAAGCCGATGCCCAGCCACATCGGGCCGATGCTGCCCATCACCTGCTCGGCGAATTTCGGGATGGCCATCGGCGTATCCAGCAGGTGCACGCCGCCCGCCGCGTCGATCAATACGTTCTCCACCTGGCGCTTCATGGCGGCGCCGTAGATGAACATGCAGGTGGCCACCCCCAGCAACCCCAGCACCATCGCCTTGGGCATCACCTTGGCCGAGTTGCGCAGGTCCGGCGCCAGCGGCGTGACGAATTCGCAGCCGACGAACATGAACATCGCCATGCCCACCAGCGACAGGATGGTAATCAGGTCGGTACCGACCAGGGATTCACCGAACCAGCCGTCCAGCTGCACCGCCGGGGCTGCGATCAGGCCCAGCACGCCAAACACCATCAAGGTGGTCCACATGCCGAAAGTGAGGATGATCTCGGCCCGACCAAACGCGCTGACGCCAAACGCATTGAGCACCCCGAACACAATCACGAAGCCCACTCCCAGCAACCACGAACCGCCGGCGGATTCCGCCAGGGTGTTGAGGTGCTCGAAATTCACCAGCGCCATCACGCCGGAGAGGATGGTTTCGGCGGTGCCGGCAAACACATGCACGATCAGGTACGCCGACAAGGTGCCGGTGATCGCAAAGAACCGGCCCATGCCGCAATTGATGTAGTCGTAGACCGAGCCGGTGGTGGGCAGGATCGAGGCGGCTTCGGCGAAGGTGGTCGCCTGGGCCAGCATCATCACCACCGCGATCAACATCGCCACCGCAAAGGCGCTGCCGCCGATGCCAAACCCCATGGTCGCGGTGAGGATCACCGGGCTGGCCATGATCAAGCCAATGGTGCTCGCCAGCGCGGTTGGAAAGCCCACCGTGCCGCGTTTCAAATGTTCGGTGAGCCGGTCGTTGATCGACATGGTGCAGATCCTCAAGAAGCGGATTTTTAGAAGTATTGGCACTCTGCGCCCGCCCTGGCTGATCGTCTTGCTCCTGGCTGCCGCCGGTTTTGTTGCTGCCTGCCACTGCTGCGCCACTGGCGGCCTGGGACAATTTCCTGGCACGCAGGGGAAAGACTTGGCCCGGTGGCGCTCGCCCTAATGCTCCCTCAATTCACCTTGTTGGGGACTATAACAATGCAGCACACACAACAAACCCGTCACCTGTACAGGGCCATCAGCCTGGGCATCGCGCTGATGATCATCGACTCATCGGCCCAGGCGTTCGAGCTGTATGCCGATGACGACACTCAGGTCACCGGCAACTTCCTGGCGGTGTACGGGATGTTCAACAGCCGCAAGAACTACGACGGCACCACCGGCGGTTCCACCTGGCGTGAAGGTTTTATCAAGTATGGCTTGAGCGTCGACCAGCGCTTCGGCGCCCTGGGCAGCGTGTATGGCACGGCCAACCTGGTCAGCTCGGGCACCTGGGGTGATGGCGATGCGTCGGGCGTGACCACCGGCAGCGAGCGCACCACCAAGTTCGACGAAGCCTTCGCCGGCTGGCGCTCGGGGGAACTGTTTCCGGCACTGGGCAAGGATGGTGTGGACCTGTCGTTCGGCCGCCAGGTCATCATGCTCGGCGACGGTTTCATCATCAACGATGACGGCCCGAACTTCGGCAAGGGCGTGGATGACGGCAAGTTCAACCGGGGCGGCGCCTACTACATCGCCGCTCGGCATGCCTTCGATCAAACCGCAGTGCTACGCCTGGGTGGCAAGGACGGCGTGCATGGCAGCGTAATGTGGATCAAGTCCGACAACCGCGCCCAGGCCAACACTGAAATGGCTGCCGGCACCCTGGACTACACCGCCGCGCCCGGCACCCTGGGGTTGACCTATATCCACGGCATCAGCGTCGACGACCGTTATGCCAATGACCTGCAAAAACAGCGCGCTGGGATGAACATCTACAGCCTGCGGGGCGCCGGTAATGCCGGGATCGAGAACGCGCACTTTTCCTTTGAATACGCCTGGCAGGACAAGGACGCCGGCCCGGAAAAGGCCTGGTACACCGAAGGCGGTTATACCTTCGCCGCGCTGCCGTGGTCGCCGGACCTGACCTACCGCTACAGCCGCTATTCGAAAAACTGGGATGCGATGTTTTCGGGCTTCAACCGTGGCTACGGCACCTGGGTGCAGGGCGAGGTGGCCGGCAATTATTCGGGGCCGTTCAATACCAATACTGAGGTGCAGCATGTGGCGTTGAAGGTCAAGCCGCTGGACAGCGTCACCCTGGGCGCGCTGTTCTTCGACTACAAGACGTTGAGCAAGGGCGGCATGCTCAACCTCGATGGGCGCGAACTGGACCTGTACGCGGAGTGGGCGGTGAACGAACACCTGATCGTCACGCCGCTGCTGGGTTTGTACAAGCCCAACAAGGATGAGAGCAACGGCGGCAACCAGGTGGGTGGCAATGGCACCAATCTCTATAGCCAAGTCACCGTGGCCGTGCTGTTCTAACACAGATGCAATGAGCTACCGAGATCACATGTGGGAGCGGGCTTGCTCGCGAAAGCGGTGTGTCAGTCGCCAGATGTATTGGCTGACACTCCGCATTCGCGAGCAAGCCCGCTCCCACATTGAACCTGCTTCAGCCTTCGATAGAGGTGTTCGCCCTACGGTTGCCGCTCCTCGATCCGCGCATACGCCCCCTGGTGATAGAGCAACGGCGCACGACCAAAATCATCGAAAGCCACCACCTTGCCAATCATGATCCAGTGATCGCCACCATCCACCTGCTGGTACTTCTCGCAGTGAAACCGCGCCGAGCAATCAGCGAAGACCGGCGAACCGCCCTCCCCGGGCTCGAATTCGATTTCGGCAAAGCGATCGTCCCTGGGCCGGGCGAAGTTGTTCGACAGGTGGATCTGGTCGGCCGCCAGCACGTTGACCGCAAAATGGCTGGCCTGCTCGAACACCTCGTGGCTGTTGGAGCGTTTGTCGATGCTCCACAGCACCAGCGGCGGGTCCAGGGACACCGAGTTGAAGCTGTTGGCGGTGACACCCACTTTGCGCCCGCTGGCATCAGCGGCAGTGACCACCGTGACACCGGTGGCAAAGTTGCCCAGGGCCCGGCGAAAGGCCCGTGGGTCGAAACTGTTATCAGACATGCAAGACTCCCGGACTGCATCAACGCGCAGTCCTGATGGTTGTGATGGCCGGGTCGGCGTCAAATCATGCTCGGATCAGGCTCGAGCCCCATCAGCTCACGCCCCAGGATCTGCGCGCACACGTCGTAATCGGTGTACGCATGGGCGCCGGTCATATGGGAATCGCGGAACAGACGCTGCATCTCGTTGTGCTCGAACCACGCATTGCCACCGGCGGCCTCGAACAAACGGTCCACCGCCTGGATGCACATCTTGGTGGCGTACGCCTGGTTGGTACGCCAGAACGCCAGGGTCTCGCGGCTCGGGTAACGGTGCTGTTCGCTGTGTTCGGCGTGTTCCTGCCAGGTCTTTTCCAGGAACGCCCGGGCGGCGGCCACCTGGTGTGTCGACTCGGCCAGGCGCATCAACGCCGGAGTCGCCGCCCCCACTGCCGCGCCGGTGTAGGCACGTACGCGGGTCCTGGTTTTTTCGCGGAATACTTCGAGCATGCGCTCGGCCACACCCAGGCTCACGGTGGAGAAGCCGCTGGCGAAATACGGGCGATACGGCGAGTAGAAAATCTTGCTGTCGGGGTACAGACCGAAGCCGGCGGACTTGCCTTCCATCATGTCCTTGGCTTTCTGGATGCGGTGTTCTGGCACCCGCACGTTGTCGATGATCAGGGTCTTGGTGCCGCTGCCTTTCATGCCGGCGGCGAACCAGTCATCGCGAATCTGATAGTCGCTGCGCGGCAGTACCGCGAAGCAATAGTCCTGGGTGCCCTCGGCGTTTTTACGGCGGAAACCGACAATCGCCCACTCGGCATGATCGCAACCGCTGCTCCAGCCCATTTCACCGCTGAACAGCACACCGCCCTCAACTTCTTCAGTGCGGCCAAACGGCGCGATGCTGCTGCTGGCGGTGGCATTCGGGTTATCGCCCCAGACTTCCTGCTGCAACTTGGCGGGAAACAACGCCAGTTGATGGCTGTGAGTGCACAACAGGCTCATGGCCCAGGCGGTGCTGGCACAGGCGCCGGCCAGCAAGGCGATGCAGTCGGCAAACTGCGGCAGGGAGATTTCCATGCCGCCGAAGGGTTTGGGTTGAAAGGCACGGTGCATGCCGATGCTCTTGAGCAGCGCAATGTTCTCGTCGGGAACCTTGCGGTCCTGCTCGGCCTGGAAGGCGTTGGCAGCGATGGTCGGCAGAATCGCCTTGAGATCTTCGAGGAGCGGGTTTGGCTTTTTCATGGACGGCCCTGCTTATTATTGGATGTCCGGCTGGCGTTCAAACTCAACGAACGGCGCTGGATGTGGGGCCAGTATGGGGCGGGCGACACCCCCGGAAAATGCACCTTCCACAGCCAAGATTGCACTTTCCACAGGCCTGGCAGCCACAGACATATCGCCCGGCAGGCACAGACAAGCCTGGCCCGGCGGCGCTGGTTACCCTCGGGCTTTTGCGAGCAGGAAAATCCCATGAGCGATATTGCGCTGCTGCCTGAAGTCCAGGCCTTCCTCCGTCGAAGCCATGCCTTGTTTATCGACGGCGGGTACGTCCAAAGCCATTCCGGCCAGGCTCTGGAAGTGATCAACCCGGCCACCGGCGAGGTGATCGCCCAGGTTGCCGATGCTGACCTGGCCGATATCGACACAGCGGTGGAATCGTCCCGGCGTGGCTTCCGGCAATGGGCCCAGGTCGCCCCTGCCATTCGTGGCAATGTGCTGCTGAAACTCGCCGACCTGCTGGAGCAACATCGCGAAGCACTGGCGCAGATCGAAACCTGCCAGTCGGGCAAGATCATCCAGATTTCCCGGGCCTTCGAGGTCGATCAGGCGGCGCACTTCCTGCGTTACTACGCCGGCTGGGCCACCAAGATCAGCGGCCAGACCCTTACCCCGTCACTGCCCTCCTTCGCCGGCGAACGCTACACCGCGTTCACCCTGCGCGAACCGGTGGGCGTGGTGGTGGGCATCGTGCCGTGGAATTTCTCGACCATGATCGCCATCTGGAAACTCGCCTCGGCGCTGGTGACCGGCTGCAGCATCATCATCAAGCCCAGCGAGTTCACCCCGCTGACCATCCTGCGCATCGCCGAACTGGCCATCGACGCCGGCCTGCCGGCGGGCGTGCTGAACGTGTTGACCGGTGGCGGCCATGTGGGCAAAGGCCTGGTGGAGCACCCGGGCACCGACAAGGTCTCGTTTACCGGCTCTGTGCCCACCGGCATCGCCGTGGGCCGCAGTGCCATGGGCGCCGGGTTGACCCGGGCGACCCTGGAACTGGGCGGCAAAAACTCCGCCGGATTCCTGCGGGATGTGGACCTCGACAAAGCGGTCAACGGCATCATCGAAGCCGGCTTCCTGCACTCCGGGCAAATCTGCGCGGCCGCCGAACGCTTCTTCGCCCACCGCTCGCAGATCGAGCCGATCATGGACAAACTGGCGCAACGCCTGGGCCGGTTGAACATCGGCTCGCCGCTGGACGAGCGCACCGAATTCGGCCCGGTGACCAACCGCCAGCACCAACAGAAACTCGAATGGTTTTTCGCCAAGGCCCGGGCCGAGAACAATACGATTGTCCACGGCGGCAAGCTGATCGACGGACCGGGGTGCTATGTGGAGCCCACCGTGATTCTCGCCAACACGATCCACGACACCCTGCTCAACGAAGAGACCTTCGGCCCGATCGCCACGTTTTTCCCCTACGACACCGAGGATGAGCTGCTGGAACTGATGAACAACACGCCTTACGGCCTGAGCGCCAGTCTCTGGACCAATGATCTGAGCAAGGCCCTGCGCATGGTGCCGGCGATCAACGCGGGGACGGTGTGGGTGAACATGCACACGATGCTCGACCCGGCGGTGCCGTTTGGCGGCAACAAGTCTTCGGGGGTGGGACGGGAGTTTGGCGGGGCGTTCATCGAGGATTACACCGAGCTCAAGTCGGTGATGATTCGCTACTGACCGGCATGCGGAGCGCCGGCCGGCTTGAGTGTGTTGATCGTTCCCACGCTCTGCGTGGGAATGCATACCGTGACGCTCCGCGTCACCATTACGCGAGGCGTCAATGCGGCGGTGCCAGCGGGACGCGGAACGTCCGAGGCGGCATTCCCACGCAGAGCGTGGGAACGATCATCTGCACCTGGTCCCCTGAGGCTGCAAATACCCGTCATAAATGGGCAGGCCGGTAGCCGGTAACATCCTGGTGATGCGCTAAATACCTGTACAAATTTATTATTTTGTACAAGTATCAGCAGTATCAAGCCCTCTCGGGGAGAACCGCAATGACCCGTCTATTGGTTTCGCTGGCCCTGGTGTTGGGCCTGAGCAGTTGTGGCAGCGTGGATGTAAAACACTATGCCGACCAGCAACCGCAACTGGACCTGGTGAGCTTCTTCAGCAAGCCCGTCAAGGCCTGGGGCATCTTCGAGAAACGCTCGGGTGAAGTGGCCAAGCGTTTCGAGGTGAATATCGCCAGCCGCCGCGAGGGTGAAAACCTGATTCTCGATGAGCGCTTTCTATACAGCGATGGTACTCGCCAGCAACGTGTCTGGACCCTCACCCCGGACGGCCCCACCCACTGGCGCGGACGGGCCGGTGATGTGGTGGGCGAGGCCAGGGGCGAAGTGGCGGGCAACGCACTGCGCTGGCGCTACGTCCTGAACCTGCCGGTTGATGGATCCGTCTACGAAGTGAGCCTCGACGATTGGATGTACCTGATGGACGAAGACACGTTGATCAACCGCTCCAGCATGTCCAAGTTGGGTGTGGAAGTCGGCCAGGTGACGTTGTTCTTCCGTCGCCAGTCTTCACAACCCTGACCGGTAAGGAGTGAACCATGAACCTGCAAGCCCTGACCAAACTGGCCACCCAAGGCGCTGTACGCGAAATGGAACTGCTGTCGCTGGAAGGTGGTTTCTATCTGGCGCGCGTAACGCTGGACCACGGCCAGTTCACGCTGCTGGACGAGTCGGCGAAGCCCCTGCACTTTCGCTCCGTCAATCACTTGCGTGACGTGTTGCAGGCAGTCCCTGCGTTTCCCTGCACCCTCGTGCATCAGTGCGTGCATGACGAAATGTGCGGCCGGCGAGAAGGCGCTATCGAGCCACTGCGAACGCCATTTTCCCTGGAAGCGCCGTGGTGACCAAGGCAGTTCGAAACCTGTGCCTGGTGCTGGGCGACCAGTTGTCGTTTGACCTGGCCTCATTGGATGGGCTGGACAGCCAGCGCGATGCGGTCTTGATGGTCGAGGTCATGGAGGAAGCCAGCCATGTGCCCCACCATCCGCAAAAAATCGTCCTGGTCTTCAGCGCCATGCGCCATTTTGCCCAGGCGTTGCAGCAGCGTGGCTTGCGGGTGCAGTACGTGCCCCTGGACGATCCGCAAAACACCGGCTCGGTGCCCGGCGAGTTAAGGCGCTGGCAATCGCTGATGCAACCCCGGGAAATACACCTGACCGAATGCGGTGACTGGCGCCTGGAGCAATCCCTGAAGGACTGCGGTTTGCCGGTCCAGTGGCATGCCGACCACCGATTCCTGTGCAGCCGTGACGAGTTCGCCGCTTGGGCCAGCGGTAAAAAACAACTGCGCATGGAGTACTTCTACCGGGAGATGCGCCGCAAGAGCGGGCTCTTGCTCAACGGTGACGGTACGCCGGTGGGCGGCGCCTGGAACTTTGATGCCGACAACCGCAAGGCATTGCCCAAGGGCACCAAGGCGCCCTACCCGGCGCGCTTCAGCTCGGACTCGATCACCCAGGACGTGCTGGCGCTGGTAGGTAAACACTTCAGCAGCCACTACGGTTCCCTCGACACCTTCGATTACCCCGTGACCCACGCCGACGCGCAGGCCCTCTGGAACTACTTTCTGGACTATGGCCTGGCGGGGTTCGGCGACTACCAGGACGCCATGGCCAGCGACGAGCCGTTCCTGTTTCACGCCCGTATCAGCGCAGCACTGAACATCGGCCTGCTGGACCTGCGCCAGCTGTGCAGCGATGTGGAGGCGGCCTATTGGTCGGGCTGCATCGGGCTGAACGCTGGCGAAGGGTTTATCCGCCAACTGATTGGCTGGCGGGAGTACGTACGCGGCGTGTACTGGCTGAAGATGCCCGACTATGCCGCTGGCAATGCATTCGGCAACAGCCGCCCGCTGCCGGAGTTCTACTGGACGGGCGAGACGCAAATGAACTGCATGCGCCAGGCGATCGGCCAAAGCCTGAAACATGCCTATGCCCATCACATCCAGCGGCTGATGGTCACCGGCAATTTCGCCCTGCTGGCCGGCATCGTGCCCAGCCAGATATGCGAGTGGTACCTGGCGATCTACATGGACGCGTTCGACTGGGTCGAGCTGCCCAACACCCTGGGCATGGTGATGCATGCCGATGGCGGTTACCTGGGTTCCAAGCCTTATTGCGCGAGCGGCCAATATATAAAGCGCATGTCGGACTACTGCCGAGGCTGTGCCTACAAAGTCACGGAAAGTACCGCTGACAATGCCTGCCCGTTCAATGCGCTTTATTGGCACTTCCTGATGCGCCACGGCGACCTGCTGCGGGGCAATCAGCGCATGGCCATGCTCTATAAAAATCTCGACCGGATGCCTGAATCCAAGCAGGACGCGCTGTGGCAACGGGGCCAGAGGCTGCTGGCCAAGTTGGATGCGGGTGAAACGCTGTGAAATTTTCCGGCCGCTGCGAATTGTTGTGAAGCCGACGATAAATGGCCAATTGCCCATGCTAACGTCGGCTTCGATGTCATCCAATTCATTGAGGGAGCAGCGCCGATGTCTACTACCGTAACACCCGCCGGTGGCGGACCGACCACTCAAAAAGCCTCGACGTCGGTATTCGACGACAAGTTGAATATTTCCAAGTCGAGCAAGGTCATCGCCGATTACATGCGCCAAACGGGCAAGTCGGCCATCACCAAGCAAGAGCTTTCGCAACTGGCCAGCAATGCCTCGGGCAAGGTGCCGGCCGATGTGAGCGCTGCGGCCCAGTACATGGAGCGCCATCCCGACGTGTTCACCGCGATCGAAACCCATGATGTGGCCGGTGCCGATAACTTTTCCGGGGTGTGGAACTTCGACTGGGCAGCCAACGGTGGGCTCAACGGCACGGCGACCGATGCCATCGCCAAGATGCAGGACACCTTTGATTTCGCGATCGCCAAGTCGGCGCAGATCACCGAGATCAGCACCGGCAAAAAGGCCGAGCTGGACTCGACCAAACAGCGGCCGCAGAACTAGGTTCCTCGAAATGATCGTTCCCACGCTCCGCGTGGGAATGCATACCGTGACGCTCTGCGTCACCATCACCTCTCGCATCGACGGCCGGACGCAGAGCGTCCAAGGCGGCATTCCCACGCGGAGCGTGGGAACGATCTGTCACGGTCAGAAGTGAAACGCCACCCCCGTGGTCACGTTGAACGCATCCCCCACATAGAAGTTGGCCGAGTCCTGGCCCTTGGCGTCGTACGCGGTGTTGGTGGCCGTGGCATAGCGCTTGTTGGTCAGATTGCGTGCATCGACGAACACTTCCCACTTCTTGCTCGGGGCCTCGTAGCCCACCTTGGCCCCCCACAACGTATACGACGGCGCACTCAGGGAGTTGGCAAAGTCGACGTAATAGCTGGACGCCGCCCGGGCGTTGAGCTGCGCGTAGAAACCACTGCCTTGGCGATATTCCAGCTCGGCCTGGTAGACCTGGCGCGGCAGGCCCGGCAGCTGGTTGTCGCCGAACACCGCATCGTTGCGGTAGTGGAAGTCGTTGAAGGTGTAGGCCTGGCGCAGGGTCACGGTGTCGCCATTGCCGCCGTCCCACAGTTGCGCATTCAAGCCGGCTTCGATGCCCTGGTGAATGGTCGCGCTGCCGTTGGAGGTGGCCACCAGTTGGTCCTGGGTGGCCGTCGCCTGGCGTACCACCACCGACAGCAGTTCTTTCTGCACCCACGAGCGGTAGACCGTCAGGCTGCCGTCAAAAATACCGTGGCCGCCGCGGATACCGAACTCCACGGTGTTGGCTTTTTGCGGCCGCACATCACGGATGTACGGCGTGCCGGTGCTGCCCAGCTGCCAGGTGACCGGTGGATCCACCGAGCGGCTGACGTTGCCGAACACTTCGAATTCCGGAGTCAACTGATAGCGCAGGCCAATGCGCGGGGCGACGTCGGTCTCGTCGTATTCAACGCCACTGGGGAACGCGCTGGTATTGGTGGCGGTGCTGTATTCGATCTGCGCCTTGCGCTTGATATCAATCAATGACAACCCGGTGGACAGCCACGTGCGGTCATTCAGTTGCAGTTCGTTGCCGAGGGAAAACACCGTGTCCCGCGAGCCGGTGTAGTTGGTCTTCTGCTGGGTGATGCCGGTGGCCTTGCTGTGGGATTTCACATCGGCCAGGTACGCCAGCGTATTGCTGAAGGTCACGCTGCTGTCGCTGCGCAGGCCGAAGAAGGTGTCGGCGGTGCGCAGGTAGCGCAAGGTCAGGTTGACGTCCTGGGAGCGCCATTCCTGTGGTGTTGGCGAATAGCGCCAGCCGTTGTCCAGCGGGTAATCGTTGTAGCCCAGGCCGACTTCGAGCTTGGCATTGTCGTCGAAGGTGTAGGTGGTGGTGCTGCCCAGCAACGTCGAGCCGTCCTTCTTGCGCCCGATGGGCACGAGGTTGCTCGTGGGGTCATGCTTGAGCTGGTATTTGGTCAGGGTGTTGCCCTGGCTAAGGGTTTCTTCCTTGTAGCGAATGTAGAAGCGCGTCTCCAGTTGCGGGCTGAACACGTGGCCGAAGTTGGCAACGATCCCCTGCCCCTTGTTCGGTGTGTTGTCCTGGTAACCGTCACGCTCGTTGTGCTGGATGCTGACGTAATAGTCATTGTCGCCGTCCACGCCACCGGTGCTCAGTTGCTCCTTGCGATAGCCGAAGCTGCCGGCTTCGAAACGCGCGTAGTTGCCCGGATCGGTGCGGCCGGTCTTGCTCACGAAGTTGATCGCGCCGCCCAGGGACAAGGCCGAATAACGGAAGGCGTTGGCGCCGTAGAGCACCTCGGTGTGGTCCACGGAAGCCATGTCCAGCATGTCTTCCTGGGTGCCGCCCGGGCCGGTCAACGGCAGGCCGTCATAGAGGAATTTGATCCCCAGCACATAGCCTTGATAGAAGGTGTTGAGGCCCGAACCGCGGATCGAAATCTTGTTCGCACCCGAGCCGCTGGTGGCCTGGGCGAATACGCCCGGCTGCAACGCCAGCACGTCCTCGGCGTTCGCCGCGCGGCCCTGTTCGATCTTGCGGTTGTCGATCACTGCGGTTTTGCCGGGCACCTTGGACAGTTGCTTCTCGGCCTTTTGCGCTTCGGTGGCTTCGGCACCGGTGACCACTACCGTGGCCAGGGTCGGGTCCGCCTGGGCGGAAAAGGCCGCGCCGTGTATCAACATCAACAGCACGCCAAGGCTGGACGCGGTGGCCAGTGACTCAAAACGACGAGCGCGAGGTTCAAACAGTTGCCGCATGAATTAAATACTCCTGGGGTCTCGAATTAGTTGGAGCATCTATTCGTATAGTCGCGCTCTGTTTCCAACTTTGCAGGGTTCATGCCACGTCCAAGCCTCAATAAACACTGGCCGGCCACCCTTATTAATCGCCACAAGCGCAACACTTTGCTGGTGAAATGTTCGATTCCGGACAATACAAAAATCATCCACAAACACTTATATGTTCAAGCAATAAAAGCATAACGAAAGCCCCGCCCTGCGGGCACAGGACGCAACTGTGCAAATCCCAACAGCCCTCCAACAAAAGTTGCGTATTCGACACTGTCCGCGCCTGCATCCCCGTAAGAAGTCGCAAGTTATCGGCTTATTGTTACTTGGTATGGGTCTTGCTCTATCCATTGCCTGTTGAAACAAATCAGCTCGAGCATTCTCGACTTAAGCAACGAGGTATTCACGCGTGACGGTCAACTTACTCTGCACCCGCAGGACGCCACTGGAGATTGCCCGTGACCTGGCGACCGAATTCGCGCGCACCGCCGTCGACCGCGACGCCAGCGGCGGCACGCCCAAGGCCGAACGCGACAAACTGCGCAGCAGCGGCCTGTTGTCCCTGAGCATCCCCGGGCAATTCGGCGGGCTTGACGCCAACTGGTCGGAAACCTTCGAGGTGGTGCGCGAATTCGCCCGGGTCGACAGCTCCATCGCCCACGTATTCGGCTTTCATCACCTGATGCTCGCCACCGTCCGGTTATTCGCCACGCCCGCACAATGGCAAACCTGGTTCAGCCTGACGGCCAGCAACAACTGGTTCTGGGGCAACACCCTGAACCCCCTGGACACCCGCACGGTGGTCAAGCGCCACACGGGCTGGAGGGAATTCTCGGGACAGAAGAACTTCTGCTCCGGGGCCAACGACTCGGAAATGCTGATCGCCTCGGCCATCGATGAAAGCGCCGGCGGCAAGTTGCTGATCGCGGCGATTCCCAGCGCCCGCAGCGGGATCATCCTGCACAACGACTGGAACAACATGGGCCAGCGCCAGACCGACAGCGGCAGCGTGACCTTCAAGCGCGTGCGCGTGGAAGAGTCCGACCTGTTGCTGGACCCGGGCCCCCTGAGTACTCCGTTCGCCTGCCTGCGCCCGCTGATTGCGCAACTGCACTTCGCGAATATCTTCCTCGGCATCGCCGAAGGCGCGTTCGAAGAAGCGCGCCAATACACCCTGGAAGAAGCCCGCCCGTGGTTCCGTTCCAGCGCCAGCCACAGCACCCAGGACCCTTACATCCTCAGCCACTACGGCGATTTCTGGGTGGCGCTGCAAAGCACCCGCCTGCTGGTGGAGCGCGCAGGCCAGGTGCTGGACGCGGCATGGGCCAAGGGCTCGGCCCTGACCAGCGAGGAACGCGGCGAAACGGCGATTGCCATCGCCACCGCCAAAGTCGCCGCCAGCCGCAATGGCCTGGAGTTGTGTAGCAAGGTCTTCGAGGTCACCGGCGCACGGGCGACCAACGCCTCGGTGGCCCTCGACAGGCACTGGCGCAACTTGCGCACCCAGAGCCTGCATGACCCGCTGGACTACAAACTTCATGAACTGGGCGAGTGGGCACTGAACGGTACCGCGCCCATCCCGACGTTTTATTCCTGATCTTTTATTCAAAGGGATAACCATGCAACTGCTGACCCTACCGCCCTCGCCCGCCCTTGCCACCTCCATCCGCGCCACCGCGCAGGTGTTTGAAGACCCCAGGTCCAAGGCCTTGCTCAAGCATGTGCAACAAGTCGCGCCGAGCGAAGCCAGCGTGCTGATCATCGGTGAAACCGGCACCGGCAAAGAGTTGGTCGCACGGCATATCCACAACCTCAGTGGCCGCAAGGAGCAGCCATTCGTGGCGGTGAATTGCGGTGCGTTCTCCGAATCACTGGTGGAAGCCGAGCTGTTCGGCCACGAGAAAGGCGCGTTCACCGGTGCCCTCGGTGCCAAGGCCGGCTGGTTTGAAGAAGCCAACGGCGGCACGCTGTTCCTCGATGAAATCGGCGACCTGCCCATGTCGATCCAGGTCAAGCTGCTGCGGGTATTGCAGGAGCGTGAAGTAGTGCGCCTGGGTTCGCGCAAAAGCATTCCGATCAATGTGCGGGTGCTGGCGGCGACCAACGTGCAGCTGGAAAAAGCCATCAACGCCGGGCATTTCCGCGAGGACCTGTTCTACCGCCTGAACGTGGTCAACCTGGAACTCAGCCCGCTGCGGGATCGCCCCGGCGATATCCTGCCGCTGGTGCAGTATTTCATCGATACCTACACCCGCCGCCTCGGCTATGGCGAGATCATCTTGAGCAAGGAAGCCGAGCAACGCCTGGCCACCTACAGTTGGCCGGGGAATATCCGCGAGCTGGAAAACGTCATCCACCACACCCTGCTGATCTGCCGCGACGGCGTGATCCAGGCCGATGACCTGCGCATGTCCAACCTGCGTATCGAACGCCAGGAAGACAGCACCACCGCCCATGACCTGCTCGACCAGGCCTTCCAGCGGCTGTTCGAGGAGCAGATAGAAAACCTCCACGAACAGGTGGAACGCAGCCTGCTCACCGCCGCCTACCGGCTGTGCCAGCACAACCAGGTGCACACCGCCGAGTTGCTGGGGCTGAGCCGCAACGTGACCCGCACGTTGCTGATCAACCTCGGTGAGCTGAAGGTCAACAAGCGCCGCCCGCTGGCCGGTGCCAAGGATGACCGGGTGCTGCACCTCTCGATCTGACCTGACTGCGCGGCGTACCCGGTACGCCGCTTGGTCACACCACCGCTTCATCCAGCGCATCGCTGAACTGGCGACTCCACAACCGCGCATATTGCCCGCCCTGGCGCAGCAACTGTTCGTGGCTGCCGTCCTCGATCACCCGGCCATTGTCGAACACCAGGATCCGGTCCAGGTGGGCCACGGTGGACAGCCGATGCGCGACCACCAGCACGGTCTTGTCTTCCATGATTTCGTCGAGCTTGTCCTGGATAAAGCGCTCGGTGATCGAGTCCAGGCTGGAAGTGGCTTCGTCCATCACCAGGATCGGCGCGTTTTTCAGCAACACCCGGGCAATCGCAATGCGCTGGCGCTGGCCGCCGGACAATTTGACCCCACGCTCGCCCACCAGTGATTCGTAGCCGTGTTCCATGCTGTCGATAAATTCACTGGCGCCGGCGCGGTGGATCGCCTCGGCGACCTCGTCCATCGAGGCATCCAGGCGGCCGTAATGGATGTTTTCGCGAATGCTGCGGTGGAACAGGCCGGGCTCCTGGGGAATCAGGCCGATCTGCTGGTGCAGCGAATGCTGGGTCACCTCGCGCACGTCCTTGCCGTCCACCAGCACCTGGCCTTGCTGCACGTCGTAGAGACGCAGGAGCAAGCTCAGCAGGGTCGACTTGCCGGAGCCCGAAGCACCCACCAGGCCGACTTTCTGGCCGGCGGGGATGACGATATTCAGGTGTTCGAAAATCGAACGGTCACCGCCATAGCTGAAGCCGACATCGCGAAACTCGATATCGCCGCGCTTGACCATCAGCGCCTTGGCGCCGGGTTGGTCGATGACTTCATGGGGGCGGATCAGGGTGCGCACACCGTTGGCGATATTGCCGGTGGCTTCGAAGAATTCGAGAAAGCGTCGCGACAGGTTTTCCACATCGCTGATGATCAACAACGAAAGGCTGGTGGACATGACAAACGCAGCAATGTCGATACGGTGGCTGCGCCACAGGTAGAGCGCCAGCAATAACAAGCCGAGCTTAAGCACTACGCCACAGGAAGCCTGGAACCAGCGAATTTTCTCCATATACCCCAGGGATCGGTAGGCAGCCGCCACCTCCTTGTCGAGGAAAGTGCCGAGGTAACTGTGCTCGAACGCATGGCGCGCAAACAGGCGGATATTGGCCAGGTTGGAGACCGCATCCACCACTTTGCCGGTGCTGGTGCTGCGCGCTGCCGAATACTGTTGCGCCAGAGGATGACTGCGGCGTGCGAGGACGTAGCAGATAGCGATAAACGCCACCGACCAACCCGCCATGAACAACGCCAACAACGGCGATGCGGTCCATAGCAAGGCCGTGGCCAGGCTCAGCGTCACCAGCAGCGGGATCAGGTCGAACAACAAGATGCTCAGGGTCTGATTCACGCCCAGGGTAATTTCCGCCACCCGATGCGCCAGTGCCCCGGCGAACTCATTGCTGATGAAACGATGGGAGTGCTGCTGCAGATAGGCGAACACCACATGCGTCACCGTGCGCCGCTGCAACGGCAAGACGTGGATATGGCAGCCTGCCGATGCACGGGTAAACAGTACCTGGCACACCAGTAGCGCGCTTAGCAGTGTCAGTGGCCATTGCAGCACTTCAAAGGCACGCTCCGCTTCCAGCCCGTTGCTCACGGTGCGGGTGATCTGCCCCAGCCCCCAGGGCGTCAGAATCGAACACACCACCGCGGCGATCTGCAGCAGCAGGATAGCCAGGTACCAACCTTTGAAATGCCCGATGAAATGCCGCACAAACGCCGCCGGCGTCGATGGCAAGTGCTGGACATTCCAAGTGCGAAACAATGAAAAAGACGAACTCATGGCCAATGACATTCCTGAATGACGCCTGTGGCCGCGCAGCTTTCAGGCAAAAATGGTGAGTGTGATCGTTCCCACGCTCTGCGTGGGAATGCATCCGGTGACGCTCTGCGTCACGATTTTAAGAGCGGACGCAGAGCGTCCAGAGCGGCATTCCCACGCAGAGCGTGGGAACGATCTCCATAGGCAGCAACTGTGCCCCATGAAACAGACAAACATTCCCCTGTGGCGAGGGAGCTTGCTCCCGCTGGAGTGCGAAGCGCTCCCAGGATTTTGGGGCCGCTGCGCAGCCCAGCGGGAGCAAGCTCCCTCGCCACAGGTTCAGCGTCACTTTTGGGATTGGTAGCGAAGTTCCTCCAACTCACGACCGCCCCGAGCAAGGGTGCGGCTTGATTCGGGCTGCGCTATCCATCCTGCATTTTGGTAAAAGCGCACTGCCCGCCGGTTTTCAGCCAGCACCCACAACGTCGCCGTCTCCAGGCCCAGGCTCGCGAGATGCTCCAGCCCCCTGAGCCACAGCGCCCTGCCCACCCCCGTTCCCCAATGCTCGGCCAGCACATACACCGCCTGCACTTCACCGGTTACGCCTGGATCAGCATCCTCATCACGACTCGAGCTGACAACAATCCAGCCCACCACACGCCCCTCGACCTGCGCGACAAACACAGCTTCGCTCCCCTGCTCAATCGACTGCCGCCAAAAGGCTTCACGCCGAGGCTGCGTCGCCTCCAGCGAAGCCAGGTAATCCGCCGGCATCAGTTCACGATAAGCCTGCTGCCAACTGCGAATATGCACCCAGGCAATGTCACCTGCGTCCTCGATACGTGCTGCACGAATCATCCAATTCCCTCTGCGCGTTTTGCATAAATCGCCGAGCCCGCCTGGGGCGACAGCCTGCGATAGACCAGCCCCGACAAGGCACACAGCAATCCGGCACCCGCCATGATCCAGGCGATATCACTCTGCTCGACCGTGGCATGCCCGCGCACGGCCATGATCAAACCGAGCAGCCCCGCCGCGATGCCCACCGATAAACTCAACGTCAACTGAATGGTCATCGCCGACAGGCTGCTGGCGCGGCTGGATTGCTCCGGTGGCACGTCGGCATAGGTCAACGCCCCCAGGGTGCTGAATTGCAGCGAGCGAATGATCCCGCTGCCAAATAACACCAGTATTACAATCCAGTAAGGCGTTGATACCTCGAACAGGCTGCACGCCAGGATGGTTGCACCGGTGAGCACCGCATTGCCGATCAAGGTGCGCCGGAAACCGAAGCGGCTGACAATCCGCACTGCCAGCATTTTCATCAGCAACGCCCCCACGCCACCGGCCACGCTCAGCAGCCCCGCCTGCAACGGGTTAAGCCCGAAACACAGCTGGAACAGCAACACCAGCAAAAACGGCTGTGACGCGCTGCCGATGCGCATCAGGTTGCCGCCCCAGAAGCTCACCGCGAAGGTCGGGATTTTCAACAATGAAAAATCGATCAACGGGTGCGCCGTCCGCCGTGCATGCAGGACATACAGCCAGGCACTCAACAGCCCGCCGCCAATCAGCAGCAACGCCCACTGGCGCGGCAACAGGCCGTGGCCCAGCACCTCGAAACCGAACACCAGCCCGCCCAATGCCACACCGCTGAGCAACAGGCCGGGAACGTCCAATGGCTGGCCGGGTGTCCCGGAATAGTCCGGGATATAGCGCAGCACCAGGATCACCCCAAGCACGCCGATCGGCAGGTTGATCAGGAAGATCCAGTGCCACGACAGCACCGTCACCAACAGCCCGCCCAACGGTGGGCCCAGCAGCGGCCCCACCAGCGCCGCCACCGTCAGGTACGACATGGCACGCAGCAGGTTTTCCCGCGCCGACCAGCGCAGCAGGATCACCTGCCCCACCGGCACCATCATTGCCCCCGCAGCGCCCTGGGCCAAACGCGCCAGGGACAGTTGCAACAACGAGCCCGAGCAGGCACAGGCCACCGACGCGAGGGTGAAGAGCACGATGGCGCTGATAAACACCCGACGCGGCCCGAACCGGTCGGCCGCCCAGCCGCTGACCGGCACGAACAGCGCCACCGCCAGCAGGTACAGCGACACCACCAGGTTCATGCGCACGCTGGGCTCGCCGAAATCCTGGGCCATCTGCGGCAGCGCCGTGAGCACCGCCGTGGCGTCGATCAATTCCATGAACAGCGCACAGCCGATGATCATCGGCACCCGGCGCGCGTGCCCGGTGCCCACCTCGCCCAAGGGGTGTGAAAGGTCGAGGGCTTTGTTCAAAACAGCCCCGATGTCGGAGGCGGCGTGCCCTTGAGTTGCCAGGCACCCACGGCTGCGGCTTTCCAGTGCCGGGGATTGTGGTTGGCCACGGTGCGCGCGTTGCGCCAGTGCCGGTCCAGGTTATGCGCGCGGCCGGTGGTGGAAGCGCCACCCACGTCGAACACCAGCTCGGCGGCCTTGAGCGCCGACTCCGCCGCGATGTATTGCGCCTGGGCCACGTCCACTGCCGCCTGGTCGACGGCCACCGCATCAAGGTCCGCAGCCCAGGCGCGGTCGATGGAGTCCGCCGCGTGCAACACCACCGCTTCGGCGGTAAAGGCCCGGGCTGAAACGTCGCCCACGCTCAGTTCCACGTACGGGTCATCCACCGAGCGCGTGGCGCTGCTGTGCTTGATCGGCCGCGCATGCTCCTTGGCAAAGGTCACCGCATCATTCAGCGCATTGCGCGCAATACCGGCCTGCACCGCCGCGAGGAACACTTGCAGGAACGGCGTGACAATCGTGCGCTTGCCTTCCTCGACGGTGCGGGTGCGGATCTCGCTGGCCAACACCTGCACATCATGCAGATGGGTGGTGCCACTGGCGGTCAGGCGCTGACCCATGGCGTCGAAATCATCCAGCAACTCCAGGCCCTGGCGGTCGCGGGGCAGGATGAACGACACGGGCTGGTCATTCTCGTCCAGGGCGACGGCGCTGACCCAATCGGCATACAACGAACCGGTGCTGTAGTACTTGCTGCCGCACGCGCGAAAGTGCTCGCCGTCACGCACGATGCGCGCACTGATCGAACCGTTGGCACCGCCGACTTCCCAGCCGGCATTGCCGATCACGGCGCCTTGCAGGTAGCGCCCGAACCAACGCTCGCGCTCCTCCTCCGCCCCCTCGGCGCGGGACGCCAGCAGGCCTTCGACAAACCCGAAACCGGGGCGCAGCGCCTGGGCCACGTTGGAGTCGGCCGAGGCGATGCGAATCAGCAAGGCAATCACGTCCTTGACCGAACCACCGGCGCCGCCAAACCGCTTGGGAATCCGCACGGTAAACAACCCGGCCTGGGCGATCTGCGCCACGGCCTCATACGGCAGTTGGCGGTCACGCTCACGTTGCGCAGCGCCGGCGGCAATCTGCGGCAGGATGCGGTCGGCACGGGCGTTCAGTTCGGCCACCGTTACAACCGGTGGCGTGGGTACAGCAGACAACTTGCTCATGGCACTTCCTTGATTCAGGTCTAGATGGCGATTTTCCACAGGCGCGATTCATCAAACAGCCAACCGGGGTTTTCCGGCTCCAGGGCCGGCACCACCAACTGCGTGCCACTGCCGGGCAGGCGTGGCACCGCGCCCAGCAGGCGCCGGGTGTATTCGTGCTGGGGCGATTCAAACAACGTCTCGACGCTGGCGCTTTCCACCACCTGGCCGTGGCGCATCACCAACACCTCGTCGCTGACGTGGCGAATCACCCCGAGGTCGTGGGAGATAAACAGGTAGGCCAGGCCCAGCGAGGCTTGCAGGTCGGCCAGCAGATCCAGGACCTGGGCCTGCACCGACACGTCCAGCGCCGACACCGGCTCGTCGCAGATAATCACTTTGGGGTTGCTGGCAATCGCCCGGGCAATCGCCACGCGCTGGCGCTGCCCGCCCGACAGTTGCAACGGTCGGCGCTCGGCCAATTGCGGCGCCAGGCGTACCTGGTCGAGCAACTGTGTCACGCGGGCCGCCTGTTGCTCGGCGTCGATACCGGCAACGTCCAGCGCATCACTGAGGATCTGCCCCACCGTCCAGCGCGGGTCGAACGAACTCAGCGGGTCCTGATAAATCACGCTGATATCCCGGCGATGCACACGGCGGGTCTTTTCCTCGACCCGCTCGGTACCTGCCGCGGCCCATGGCTGGTCGAGAAAACGCACCTCACCGGCATCCGGTTGCAGCAAGCCGAGGGCGATGCGTGCCACGGTGGTTTTGCCGGAGCCGGATTCACCGACGATGCCCAGGGTGCGACCGGCGCGCAGCTCGAAGCTGACGTTATCCACCACCTGGCGCGACTGTTGATCGGGGCCCACATACCGCTTGCCCAGGCCGGAGGCCTTGAGCAGCACCGGCGAATCCGCGCCGGGCCGTGGTTGCGCCACAGCGTTGCTGCGCTCCGGCGACAGGCGTGTGCCACGGGCATGCTCGGCGGGCACCGCATCCAGCAACGAGCAGGTGTAGGCGTGGCGTGGGTTGAGCAGCACCTGATCCATCGGGCCCTGCTCCACCACTTCGCCGTGGCGCAGCACCAGCACCTCATCGGCCAATTGCGCGACCACTGCCAGGTCATGGCTGATGATCAGCAGCGAATCGCCACGGGCCTTGATCTGCTGCAACACCTGCAGAATCTGCGCCTGCACCGTGGCATCCAGCGCCGTAGTCGGTTCATCCGCGATCACCAGGCCGGGGTTCAATGCGAGTGCGCTGGCAATCAGCGCACGCTGGCGCAGGCCGCCGGAGAGTTGATCGGGGCGCTGGCGGGCACGCAGTTGCGGCTCGGGTACGCCCACCAGTTCCAGCAGTTCAATGACGCGTTCGCCACGGCTGCGACGGTCGCCCCAGCGATGGGTCTCCAGCACTTCGAGAATTTCCTTGCCCACCGGCCGCAACGGGTCGAGGGACACCAGTGCGTCCTGCAACACGAAGCCGATGCCATTGCCACGCAAACGACGCCAGCCACGCTCCGACAGGCTGAGCAAATCCACGCCGTCGTAACTCAAGGTGCGCGCCGTAACCTTCGCGCCCGCACCCGCCAGGCCGATCAGGCTGCGGGCGGTGACGCTTTTACCGGAGCCGGATTCGCCCACCAGCGCCAGGGTCTTGCCAGGCTCCAGGGTGAAAGACAGATTGCGCACCACCGACTGCCCGGCAAACTCGATGGACAGCCCTTCAACGATCAAGCGTTTCTGGTCGCTCATGAAAGACGGCCCTCCAGGCGTTGTTGCAGGTAACGGCCAGTGACCGTGGTCGACAGCGTGGTCAATACGATGAACAGCCCTGGGAAGAACGTCAGCCACCAGGCGTTGGCGATGAAGTCGCGGCCCATGGACAACATGGTCCCCCACTCCGGTGCCGGCGGACGGGCGCCCAGGCCGAGAAAACTCAGGGCCGAGGCCCAGACAATCGCCTGGCCCACGCCCATGGTCAGGGTCACGATCAGCGGGCGCATGGCGTTCGGCAGCAACTGGCGCAGGATGATGCGCAGCGGCGGATGCCCGAGGGCCCGGGCGGCTTCGATATAGCCCGCGTTGCGCACCGCCAGCACCTGGCCACGGACCATCCGCGCATAACCCGGTGCACTGCCCAGCCCGGTGGCGACGATCAGCGGGCCGATGCCGCTGCCGAAAATCGCCACGAACAACAGCGCCAGGATCAGGCTCGGAAACGCAAACAGCACTTCCAGCAACCAACCCACGCCGCGGTCCACCCGCGCGCCGCCCAGCCCGCCCAACAGGCCAAGCACAATGGCGATGGTCATCGCAATCGCCGTGGCTGCCAGGCCGATGAACAACGACTGGCGGGTGCCATGGATCACCCGCGAAAAAATATCCCGCCCCGACTGATCGGTGCCGAACCAGTGGGCCAGGCTCGGCGAATGAAACGCATCGCGGGGCACGATGGCCAGCGGGTCGCTGTAGGCGAACAACTGCGGCACCAGCGCCGCGACGATCACCAGCAACAGAAAGGTAATCGCCAACAGCGGGCCGAGGCGCAGCGTGCGAGTGGTGCGCTGAATCCGCAGCGCGGGCAGCGGTGTTTCCAGGGTCAGGCCACTCATGCTGGAAGCTCCTGTTGGCGAGGGTCGACCCACAGGTACAGCAGGTCGACCAGAATATTGGCGAGCACGTAACCGGCGGCGACCACCAGGCTGATGCCGATGGTCAGCGGCAGGTCCTGGGCCTGCACCGCTTGGTACAACTGGCGGCCGAGGCCCTTGCGGGAAAAAATCACTTCGATCACCACGGCACCGCTGATCAGCGCGCCGATGGCCCAGCCCGACAGCGAGATGCCCGGCAACACGGCGTGGCGCAACGCGTGTTTGAAGCGCACGTTGAAGTCACTCAGGCCACGGGTGCGGGCGGTCAGGATGAAGGGTTGGTCGAGGGTCAAATCCAGGGACTCACGGGTGACCTGGGCGATAAACCCGGCCAGCGGAATCGCCAGGGCGAACGACGGCAACACCAGGGTGCGCCAGCCATCACTGCCTGCCGGCGGGAACAGCCGCAGGCCGAACGCAAACACCGCCAGCAGCAGAATCCCCAGCCAGAAGTGCGGCAGCGCGGCGGCCAGGGTTTCGGCCAACGAGGCCAGGCTGGCAACCCAGCGTCGCCGGCCGGCGGTCAGCACCGTCAGCGCCAGCACCAGGACCCAGGCCAGGGCGAGCGAGGTCAGGGTCAGCTCCAGGGTCGGCCAGGATTGCTCGGCGAGCACTCGGGTCACCGGCAGGTGCTGGGAATAGGAAACCCCCAGGTCACCCTGCACCAGTCGCCCGAGGTACAACGCGTATTGCACCGCCAATGGTTTGTCGAGGCCGTACTCGCGGGTGGCTTCGGCGATGGTCTCGGGGGTGGGGTTGCCGCTCGGGCCGCCAAGGATCGCCTGCACCGGATCGCCGGGCATCAGGCGCAAGGCAAAGAACGTCAGCGTGGCCACCGCCCAGAGCACCAGCACGCCGCCGGCAAGGCGCCACAGCGCACGTTTGCCGAGCCGGGCCAGGCGCTCGCGCCGTGGGTTGGCAAGTGATGTGTCGCTCATTTGTTCACCCATGCGTCATAGAGATAAGTCACCGCCAGCGACGGCTCCAGCCGCACGCCCTGGGTGGTCTTGTAGATACCCAGCCGCGTGCTTTGCGGGTAGGTGGTCAATTGCAGGTACTGGCTGGAAGCGATTTTCTGCGCCTGGTAATACAGCGCCCGGCGCTGCTCGCTGTCCTGGGTGGTGAGGGCTTGCCGGATCAGCGTGTCGAACGCCGGGTCACTGAAGCCTGCGGTGTTCTGGTGGTAACCACCGACACCCGCCGGGCTGATGAACTCACTGCCGAAGATGATCCGCAGCACGTCGGCGGTGTTGGTGTTCCAGTAGCCGAGGCGAATGTCGTAGTCCCAGTCGGCCTGGCGTTTGGTGGCCTGCACGTCACTCATCTGGTCGACGATCAGCTCGAAGCCGACCTGCCGGGTGGTGGCCTGCACCTGTTCCCACAAGGTGTATTCCGACGGTGGCGTGCGGTTGCCCATCACCACATGGACTTGCAGGCGCTTGCCGTCCTTGGTGCGGTAGCCCTCGCTGTCGCGCTGGGTCCAGCCGGACTGGTCGAGTAACTGCGCAGCCCGGGCCGGGTCGTAATCCTGGGCGTGCTGGAACTCCGGGCTGTAGAAGCGCGTGGCTGGGCTCAGCGGCCCGCCGGCGCGGGGGAATTCGTTGAAGTACACGCTCTTCAACGCGCCCTCGATGTCGGAACTGCGCACAAAGGCTTCGCGCACTCGCACGTCATCGAACGGCGCACGGGTGATGTTCAGCGTACCGTTGGTGGGGTTGCCGGGGCGTTGGGCGATCACCAGGGTCAGGTCCGGGTTGCGTCGAGCGGCCTCGTGGGATTCGGGCGGCAACGCTTCGATCACGTCGACCTCGCCAGCCTGCAACGAGGCGAAGCGCACGGAAGGTTCCTGGATGAACTTCCAGACGATCCGGTCGAGCCAGGCCGGGCCCTGGTGCTTGGCGGTGGGTGGCGCCCAGTTGTAGTCGGGGTTGCGCACCAGCTCGACCTGGCTTTGCCGGTCCCAGCGCAAGACCTTGAACGGGCCGCTGCCGACCGGGCTTTCGCAGTTCACATCGCGCGAGCGCAGCAATGCCGTGGGGGACTCGATGCCGAGGAAGCCTTGGGCGAGGACTTCAAGAAAGGCCGCGTACGGCGTGGCCAGGTGCACCACTGCGGTGTATTCGTCGAGCACGTCGGTGCTGCGGTATTGGCGGATGTAGCCGCCTGCGGTGCTGGATTGGGTCTTGGGGTTGGCCATGTGGTCGAGGTTGGCCTTGACCGCCGCGGCGTTGAACGGGGTGCCGTCGGTGAAGTGCACGTCGTTGCGCAGGTGGAAGGTGTAGGTCAGGCCGTCGGGGGAGACTTCCCAGGTCTTGGCGAGCCAGGGGCCGATGCGGCCGTCGGCGTCCATCGAGACCAGGGAGTCGAGGTACTGCTGGGCGACGAACACCTGGGGCATGTCGCCGGCCACGTGGGGGTCGAGGCAGGTGGGTTCGCGGTCGGTGGCGTACACGAGGGTGCCGCCCTTTACCGGCTGATCACTGCGTGTGACGGTGGAGCTGCCTTGGCCACAGCCCAGGAGCAGGCCGCAGAGTGTGGCGGTGCCGATAAGGAGCAACGGGCTGGATCGTCGCGGGTAAGGGGCGGGTTCTTGCATGATGGGTCAGGCCTAAAGTCCGGGAACTGGGTCATTGCACAAGGCATGCCGGGTTTTTGGGCCTGTAAACAGGGGGGATTGGAGGGTTGGGGGATTGCTGAAAACGACAATGTGTGTGGGAAGTGTTGGTCAGGCAACAGCTCGGCCTTGGGGGGCGTGAGGTTTGAGTACATATCCGTTGCTGCGGTAACGGCAGCTATTGGTTCCGCTCTTACAG
>NZ_JACAPM010000068.1:19987-66473 GCF_013385695.1 Pseudomonas sp. D8002 | reverse complement strand
AGAGCGTTTTGGTTACTTTTGCGCTTTTCAAAAGTGACCCGCTGTAAGAGCGGAACCCATAGTCGCCATTACAAAAATAACGGATATGCCCCCGATTCATCGCGCCCACCCCGGCCTGCGCTTCTGCACAAACGCCTGAGTCCCCTCAACCCCTTCCTCACCACAAACCGCCTCGGCAAACCACTCGGCAGCCTGGTCCAACAACGGCCCCAAAACCTGCTCACCACTGGCCAGCAGCAACGCCTTGGTCCGCGCATTAGCCCCCGGAGCACATCGCAAAACCTGCCCCAACACCTCATCCAGCCGCTCCGCCAACGCCTGCGGATCGTGCTCCACAAAATGCACCAACCCCAACCGCAGCGCCTCAACCCCATCAAACCGCGCCGCCGTCAAAGCCAGCCGCCGCGCCTGGGTCAGCCCGATACGCTTCACCACGAACGGCGCAATCTGCGCCGGCAACAACCCAAGGCCGGTCTCCGGCAACCCAAACTGCGCCTGATGATCCGCAATCGCCACATCACTGACACACACCAACCCAAACCCGCCGCCCAACACGGCACCCTCAAGCACCACAATCACCACCTGCGGCAGCGCCTCCACTTCCTGCAACAGCGTACCGAACGCCCGGTTCAACGCCTGCAAGCCTCCCGCGGCTCCCGCGCGAGCCATGTCCTTCACATCGCCACCGGCCGAAAAATGCCCACCCGCGCCGCTGATAACCAACGCCCGCACGCTCTTGTCCCCAGCCACATCGGCCAGTACCGCACGCAGTTCGTTGACCATTTCCAGGCTCATGGCATTGCGGCTGTCCGGCCGATTGAGGGTCACATGCAGCACCCCGTTATGCGGCTCCAGCAACAACGTGTTCACGACTTTTTCCCCGGCAGGGTGCCCATCAATTTACAGATGATCCCCAGCATGATCTCGTCCGCCCCACCACCAATCGACACCAGCCGCACATCGCGATAAGCCCGGGCCACCGGGTTGTCCCACATGAACCCCATGCCGCCCCAATATTGCAGGCAACTGTCGCTGACTTCCCGGCCCAGGCGGCCGGCCTTGAGCTTGGCCATGGAGGCCAGGCGCGTCACGTCCTGGCCCTTGATGTACTGCTCGGTGGCCTGGTACACCAGCGCCCGCAGGCATTCGATTTCGGTGGACAGTTCGGCCAGGCGGAAGTGGATCACCTGGTTGTCGATCAGCGCCTTGCCGAAGGTCTTGCGTTCCTTGCAGTAATCGATGGTGCTGTCGATGCAGTACTCCAGGCCCTTGACCATATTGGCCGCGCCGAACAGCCGCTCTTCCTGGAACTGCAGCATCTGCATCATGAATCCCGCACCTTCATGGCCGATGCGGTTGCGCTGGGGGATGCGCACGTCGTCGAAAAACACCTGGGCGGTTTCCGAGCTGTGCATGCCGAGCTTTTCCAGGGGCGGGCTGACGCTGATGCCGGGGGTGTTCATCGGCACCATGATCAGCGACTTGTTGATGTGCGGCTTGTCGTCGGAGGTGTTGGCCAGCAGGCAGATGAAGTCGGCGCTCGGTGAGTTGGTGATCCACATCTTGCTGCCGTTGATCACGTAGTCGGTGCCGTCCTTGCGGGCATGGGTTTTCAGCCCGGCCACGTCGGAGCCGGCGCCGGTTTCCGAAACGCCGATGCAGCCCACCTGTTCGCCGCTGATGGCCGGGCGCAGGAATTCTTCGCGCAATTCATCGGAGCCGAAGCGGGCGAGGGCCGGGGTGCACATGTCGGTCTGCACGCCGATGGACATCGGGATGCCGCCGCAGCGAATGCTGCCGAACTCTTCGGCGGCGACGATCGAGTAGCTGTAGTCGAGGCCCATGCCACCGAATTTTTCCGGCTTGGAAATACCCAGCAAACCGAGGTCGCCGGCCTTGCGGAAGATCTCGTGGATCGGAAAGCGTCCGGCCTTTTCCCACTCATCCACATGCGGGTTGATCTCGCGCTCGACAAAGCCACGGACGGTGCGACGCAGTGCTTCGTGTTCCTGGGTGAAGATCATTTTTATTGTTCTCCCTATGGGGACGCGGGGCGTCCCGGGCTGCATTCCCACGCGGGGCGTGGGAACGATCATCAAAACCGCGCTGCACCAAAGCTGTTGGGCTGTAGTTGCCGCACCTCGGCCTCGTGGCAGATGTCCAGCAGAAACCCGAGCAAGGTTCGTGTATCACGTGGATCAATCAGCCCGTCGTCCCACAGGTTCGCGCTGCCATAAAGGGCGGTGGACTGGCTGTCGAGTTTCTGTGCGGTGACCTGTTCGAGCATGTCGAGCACCTTGGGGTCGGGCACCAGGCCGTCTTTCAGTTGCTTGGCTTCGGTGACGATCCGCAGCACCTTGCCCGCCTGGGCGCCGCCCATCACGGCGGTGCGACTGTTGGGCCAGGCGAAGATAAAACGCGGGTCGAGCCCACGGCCGCACATCGCATAGTTGCCGGCACCATAGGAGCCGCCGACGACGATGGTCAGTTTCGGCACCCGGGCATTGGCCACCGCCTGGATCATCTTCGCGCCGTGCTTGATCACGCCTTGCTGTTCCGACTCGGTGCCCACCATGAAGCCGGTGGTGTTGTGGAAGAACAGCAGCGGTGTCTGGCTCTGGTCGCACAGCTGGATAAATTGCGCGGCCTTGCTCGCACCCTTCGGGGTGATCGGCCCGTTGTTGCCGATAAAGCCACAGGCGCGGCCCTGGATATGCAGGTGGCCGCAGACGGTGTGCGGGTCGAACTCGCCCTTGAATTCGAGGAAGTTGGAAGCGTCCGCCAACCGCGCGAGGATTTCGCGCACGTCGTAGGGCTTTTTCGGATCGTCGGGGATCAGCCCCAACAGCTCGTCAATCGGGTACAGCGGCTCGCTGTAAGCGCGCTTTGGCACAGGCGGCAAGCGGTCATCCCACGGCAACAGGCTGACAATCTCACGCACGATGCGCACGCCGTCAGCGTCGTTTTCCGCCAGGTATTCAGCGGTGCCGGCGGTTTGCGCATGCATCTCGGCGCCGCCCAGTTCTTCATCGGTGGCGACTTCGCCGGTGGCGGCCTTGAGCAGCGGCGGGCCGGCCAGGAACAGCTTGGCCTTGCCACGCACCACCACCACGTAATCCGAAAGACCCGGCTGATAAGCGCCGCCCGCCGTGGCCGAGCCATGCACCACGGTGATCTGCGGCAAGCCCATGGCCGACATCCGCGCCTGGTTGGCGAAGCTGCGGGCGCCTTCGACGAAAATCTCGGCGGCGTAGTTGAGGTTGGCGCCGCCGCTTTCTGCCAGCGTCACCACCGGCAGTTTGTTTTCCATGGCGATCTGTTGCAGGCGCAGGGATTTTTTCAGGCCAGAGGGGGAAATGGTCCCGCCCTTGATCGCGCTGTTGTTGGCCACCACCAGCATGCGCACGCCGCTGACGTAGCCGATGCCGGCGATCAACCCGCCGCCAGCGGCGCTGCCGTCCTTGTCATCGTGCAGTTTGTAGCCGGCTAGGCTCGCCAGTTCGAGGAACGGCGCGCCGGGGTCGAGCAATAAATTCAGGCGTTCCCGTGGCAGCAGTTGCCCGCGCTTGTCGAACCTGGCCTTGGCTTCGGCGGCCTTGCCCAGCAGGTTTTGCTCCAGCTGGCGCAATTGATTGACGCCCGTGAGCATCGCTTCGCGGTTCTGCGCGAATTGCGGGCTGTGGGCGTCGAGTTGCGAGTCGATCACCGGCATGGCTTATTTCTCCTCCTTGAGCACGTCCGGCAAGTAAGCCCGGTGGAAACCATTAAAGGACACGCTCGGCGGTTGCGCCTTGTGCAGCGGCCAGGCGCGGCTGCCCAGGCTGGCGGCGCCGTCGATACGCAAGGTGCTGCCGCTGACGAACGCGGCGGCGGGGCTGAGCAAGAACACAATCGCCGCGCTGACTTCCGATTCGGTGCCGATGCGCTTGAGCGGAACATGCTCGCGCAAGGTCGGGATCACCGCCTTGAATGCGCCTTCGTAGGTGTCCATGCCGCTGGAGGCAATCCAGCCCGGCGCCACGGCGTTGACCCGCACCCCGGCGTAACCCCATTCAACGGCGGCGGTCTTGGTGAGGTTGTCCATGCCCGAACGTGCCGCACCGGAGTGGCCCATGCCGGGCATGCCGCCCCACATGTCGGCGAGCATGTTGACGATGGACCCGCCGTGCTTGCTCATGCTCTGGTTGAACACTTCCCGGGCCATCAGGAAACCGCCCACCAGGTTGGTGCGCAACACGGTTTCAAAGCCCTTCTGGTTGATCGACGCGAGCGGCGAGGGGTACTGGCCGCCGGCGTTGTTCACCAGGCCATGAATCGGGCCGTGCTCCTGCAGGACCTGGCCGACCAGCGCCTTGACCGCTTCTTCATCACGAATATCGCAGGCCTGCCAGCTGGCGCGACCGCCGTCCTCACTGACCTCCGCCGCCACCGTTTGCAGTTTTTCCGGCTTGCGCCCCACCAGGATCACATGGGCGCCGAGGGCTGCCAGCTCGTGGGCGGTGCAACGGCCAATGCCACTGCCGCCGCCGGTAACGATGATGGTCTGCCCCTGGAACAGGTCGGCTTTGAAGATCGAGTCGAAGGCCACGGCGTGGGTCCTTTAAGTGAATTGATCGGCAATGTGCTGCGGCACGGCAATCGGGATTTCCAGCAGTTGCTGGGCGAAGGCCTTGCCTTGGGGATCGATGCGCAGGCTGGCAATCCCGCCGCCACCCAGGGCGTTTTCCAGCAGGAAGTTCAGGCTGTGGCTGCCGGGCAAATACCAGCGCTCGACGCGGCCGTGGATCGGGTCGAGCACGTGGCTCATCCAGTCGACGATCACTTCGGGCGTCAGCGCCTCGGCGATCCACGGCAGGTACTCGGGCTGGCGGGCGATCACCCCGATGTTGCTGTGGTTGCCCTTGTCGCCGGAGCGGGCCACGGCCAGCTTGACCAGCGGCACGTTGGCGTCGGCGCGGCCTTGGGGTTTGGGCGGGTCGATCAATGCGATCGAGGTGTTCAGCGGTTTGGCGACGGGCAATTCGCAGGCATGCCGTTCGCCAAGGAAGTCGACCTGCAATTGGCAGGCGCTTTTATCGATCAGGAATGAAAACAACCGAATCAGCGGGTACACCGTGGGTCGCCCGCCGACGATCCCGGTGAGCCCCGGCGCCATGCCGGTGGCCGCCTGGGCAATCTCCCGGGCGAACAGCACCAGCGCCTGTTTGCTGGGGTGACGCACCGCCAGTTTCACCACCACTTCGCGGCAGTCCTGGCGTTGGGCATGGGGGCCGTAGGTGGCTTCGCTGCCCAGCAGTTCGATGTTGATGTCGGTGTAGGGCGCCCAGCCGCGCTGGCTGAACAGCTCTGAGGTCTTGTTGATGATCGCCTGGCTGACCCGTTCGGCCTTGGCCACCGCGTCGATCCCGGCGATCAGGCAACTGGCGGTGCAGCGAAAACCATCCGGGTAGGTGGCGCTGACCTTGTACTGGTCGGTGGGCGGCAGGCCTTTGGCGCCGTGCAGGTGCACGCGGTTTTTGCCTTGTTGCCGGAGCTTGACCTGGCTGAAGTCGCAGATCACGTCGGGCAACAGGTAGGCGCGCGGGTCGCCGATTTCATACAGCAGTTGCTCGGCGACGCTCAGTTCGCTGATCAGTCCGCCGGTGCCCTCGACCTTGCTGACGGTGAACTGGCCGTCGGCACTGACCTCCACAATCGGGAAACCGATGTGTTCGTAGTCCGGCACCTCCCGCCAATCGGTGAAGTTGCCGCCGGTGCACTGCGCGCCGCATTCGATGATATGCCCGGCCAATGCCGCCTGGGCCAGGTGGTCGTAGTCCTGCCAGGACCAGTCGAACTCATGCACCAGCGCCGCGCTGACCACCGCGCTGTCCACCACACGGCCGGTGATGACGATATCGGCACCCAGCTCCAGCGCCTGCACGATACCGGGCGCGCCGAGGTAGGCGTTGGTGGATACGCACATCGGCGGAAAGGGCGCGCCGCTGAACATGTCGGTGACGCCGTGCAGTTGCTTGAACTGCGGTTGCAGGTCATCCCCCAGCAGTACGGCGATCTTCAACGGGATTCGGGCCTGGTCGCAGGCCGCCTGCAACGCGGCGGCGCAGGCCTGGGGGTTGATCCCGCCAGCGTTGCTGATCACGCGGATGCCCTGGCGCTGGATATCCGCCAGCAGCGGCGTCAGCACCTCGACGAAATCCGTGGCATAGCCGGCCTGGGGGTCTTTCATTCGCGCTCCGGCGAGGATCGACAGGGTGACTTCCGCCAGGTAGTCGAACACCAGGTAATCCAGCGTGCCGCCGTGCACCAACTGCGCAGCGGCGGTGCAGGTGTCGCCCCAGAAGGCGCTGGCGCAGCCGATGCGTACCGTCTTGTTCATGGGGCGTCCTTCCTCTGGTTTGCTGATACCAACACTACCAAGCAAGCGCTTGGTTTGTAAACTCTGGTCATAACTTTGCCCCAAGCGCTTGCTTGGTTGGCTGCCACGGCCTAAATTGCCGCCCAAGACGTAACCAGAAGTTAAGGAGAGCAGCATGGATGAGCAAAAAGCCCTGCGGGTGATGCGCACCATGGTCGACGCCGGCCAATTGACCGACCCCGACAGTGCCCGTGGCAAGCTGCTGCAAACCGCGGCCCACCTGTTTCGCAACAAGGGTTTTGAGCGCACCACCGTGCGTGACCTGGCCGGCGCGGTCGGGATCCAGTCCGGCAGCATCTTTCATCACTTCAAGAGCAAGGACGAAATCCTGCGGGCGGTGATGGAGGAAACCATCCACTACAACACCGCCCTGATGCGCGCTTCCCTGGCCGAGGCGAGCAACGTGCGCGAGCGGGTGCTGGCGCTGATTCGTTGCGAATTGCAGTCGATCATGGGCGGCAGTGGCGAGGCCATGGCGGTGCTGGTGTATGAATGGCGTTCCCTGTCGGCCGAGGGCCAGGCCCAGGTGCTGGCCTTGCGCGATATCTACGAAGAGATCTGGTTGCAGGTGCTGGGGGAGGCGAAAAACGCCGGTTACATCAAGGGCGATGTGTTTATCACGCGGCGTTTCCTGACGGGCGCCTTGTCCTGGACCACCACCTGGTTTCGCGCCCAGGGCAGCATGACCCTGGAGCAACTGGCCGACGAAGCCTTGCTGATGGTGTTGAAAGCTGACTAGCCCTTTCGCGCAAGCTATTAATTGTGTGGCAGAAAGTTGTCTCGATAGACAAAAACGCCTAGCTTAGCGGGATCAAAGTTTTCGACGGTGTGTGCCTTGATGTTTTCGCCTTGGCGATTGGCTGCAGGACTCTCAATATGGGCACTTGGCGCACTGTGGCTGATGCCTGCCTCGGCCGCCCAACTGGTGAGGGTCGGTGCTGCGCATTTCCCGCCATACACCGTGCGCCCGGAGCAGGGCGCCGACACCGGGTTGCTGCCGCAACTGGTGGAAGCCTTGAACGCCCTGCAAACCGACTACCAGTTTGTGCTGGTACCCACCTCGATTCCCCGGCGTTTTCGCGACTTCCAGCAAGGTCGGGTGGACATGGCGATCTTCGAAAACCCCAAGTGGGGCTGGCAGGATATTGCCCACACCGATGTCGACATGGGCCTGGAGGATGCGGAAATCTTCGTGGCCCAGCAGGAGCCCGGTCGCGACCAATCGTATTTCGCCGACCTGACCGGCAAGCGCCTGGCGGTGTTCAGCGGCTATCACTACGCGTTCGCCAATTTCAACCCCGACCCCAAGTACATGGCGGAGCACTTCAACGCCACCTTGACCTATTCCCACGACAGCAACCTGCTGATGGTCGCCCGGGGCCGGGCCGACATCGCCCTGGTGACGCGTTCCTACCTCAGCGATTTCCTGGTGCGCAATGCCGATACGGCGGGGCAGTTCCTGGTGTCCGAGCGGATCGACCAGGTGTACCACCACTATGCGTTGCTGCGGCCCAAGGCGCCGATCACGGGGCCGGCGTTCGCCGGGCTGCTCAAGCAGCTGAGGGACAACGGCCAGTTGCTGAAGATCTTCGAGCCTTACCGCATCGATGTAATGCCGGTACCGTGATCGTCTAAATTTTTGCCCTCGGCTCACGTCACTTGTTGAACTGTCGACGATTCGTGAGCCCATCCCATGTCCAATCTGAATGACCTGTCAGTGCTGCCCTTGCCGGCGGGACCCGCCCTGAATGCTGATGAAACTGATAGCCGCCTGAGCCTCACCCTTGAGGGCCAGCCGCTGATTCGCCTGCGCCTTGAGCGGGGTGATGAGGTGCAGGTGCATTTGCAGGAGCCCGCCAGTGTGCCGGCTGCCCGTGCCTTGTGGGCGGCGTGTTATTGGCTGTTTGCCAGGGAGCCCGGGCGTCAGCGACTGGTCTGGTGTCTTGAGCATGCGCCGGAAGATGCCTTGCGCAGTGGGTTGCTGGTGGCGACCGGGGTTGCCGGGCAGTTTCATTGCGAGCGCACGTTGTTCTGGCAGTTGCCGCAACCGTGGCTGGGGCAATCTCTCACGGGGACTTATCCGCAGCAGATGATCATCAGCGGCGGCAAGCGTCATCCTGCCCGTGCGCCGAAGCCGCGGGGCGAGGTGTATCGGCGGTTTGATGCGCGGCTGGGGGCGTGGATTTCACTGCGTACGGTGGAGATTGATGTTGATCTGGCGCGCTTCAATCGTTGGCAGAACAGTGCTCGGGTGGCGAATTTCTGGCAGGAAACCGGCAGCCTGGAACAGCATCGGGAATATCTGGACAAGCTGGAAGCGGATCCCCATGCGTTGACGTTGATTGGCTGTTTCGATGATGAGCCGTTTGCTTATTTCGAGGCGTATTGGGCGAAGGAGGATCGGATTGCGCCGTTTTATGATGCAGCGGATTACGATCGCGGGATTCATATGCTGGTGGGCGAAGAGCACCACCGTGGTCCGCACAAGGTAGCGAGCTGGTTGTCGGCGCTGGTGCATTACTTGTTTCTCGATGATCCGCGTACGCAGCGTGTAGTGGCTGAGCCTCGGGCGGATAACGAGAAGATGATTGGGCATATGCAGAATCAGTGTTTCCACTGTGAGAAGGAGTTTGATTTTCCTCATAAGCGGGCGGCGTTGATGATTCTGGGGCGGGAGCGGTTTTTTGAGCGGTGTGGGTTGGTTTGACTGAGCAAAAAATCTGAGTGCACGAAGATCAAATGTGGGAGCGGGCTTGCTCGCGAAAGCGCAGTGTCAGTCAATGCATGTGTGACTGATCCACCGCTTTCGCGAGCAAGCCCGCTCCCACATGGGATGTGTGGCGCGTCAGGCCCGCCGCGCAAACGTGTCGCTATGGGTCCCGGAAACCTTCCGGCAATGCACCAGCGCATCGCGAATCATAAAGTTCACCAACGTCGGTGAAACCCCCAGCTCCTTGGCAATATCCTTCTGCGGCACCCCGTGCAGCCGGTACATCTCAAACGCGTAACGCGTGCGCTGAGGCAACTCGGTCAAGGCGTCGGCAATGTTCTCCAGCGTCGAAAAGTTGATGTGCGAGGTCTCAGGTGAAGCGCCGTGAATAACCACATTCAAGCCTTCCTCTTCCGTGCCGGAATATTTCAGCTCCAGCGCCTGCTTGCGGTAGTGATCAATAGCCAGGTTGCGCACGATCTGGAACAGGTAACTGAGCTGCGCCTTGAACGATGACGTGATGGTGGGGGCCGATTGCAACCGGAAGTAGGCGTCTTGCACCACGTCTTCGGCGCGGGATCGGCAGCCGGTAATACGCGCTGCGATCTTGACCAGGATCAGTCGATTGTCGACGAAGGCCTGGAGTAGGGGTGAGTCGCACCTGCCTGTGGATACTTGTTCCGTCATGGAAATCACCTTGTTGCAAGAGAAGGTTGGGGGAGGGCGTCCTTGCTGAGGCCTCCTACACATCGGGCAACAAATTATGCTTAATGATAATGATTGTCAAATGAGAAGACGAACTAATCTTATGCTTTATCGAGAGGTGTGAACGGCGTCTCGCTGACTAATTATTTCCCGGTGCCATCCGTTCTCATGGGTGAAAGGCCAGTTAACAAACCGGCCAAGGATCAGCGCCTGGAGGAGGACAAAATGGGTTTTTATCGTGTGAGCGGGAGTGGTCTGAAATGAACACGCCGGCTCGATTACGCCTGTTTTGCCTGCCTTACTCCGGCGCCAGCGCCATGGTCTACAGCCGCTGGCGGCGGGCGCTGCCGGAGTGGTTGCAGGTGCGGCCGCTGGAGTTGCCGGGGCGCGGCATGCGCATGGACGAGCCGTTGCAGCGCGATATCAAAAACCTGGCCGGGCAACTGGCTGATGAGATCCGCGCCGAGCTGGACGGCCCCTACGCCTTGTTCGGCCACAGCCTCGGCGGCCTGCTGGCCTTCGAGCTGGCCCATGCCCTGCGCGAACGGGGCGCGCCGCCGCCATTGGCGCTGTTTGCCTCGGGTACCGCCGGCCCGGCCTGTCGCGATGTCAGCGAGTACGCCATCGAGAAAAACGACGAACAACTGATCGCCCGCCTGCGAGAACTCAAGGGCACGGGCGAAGACGTGCTGGCCAACGCCGAACTGATGCAGTTGATGCTGCCGATCCTGCGGGCCGACTTCCTGCTGTGCGGCAGTTTCGAATACGGCGAGCGTGAGCCGCTGAGCCTGCCCATCCATGTATTCGGCGGCAAGCAGGACACGGTGCGCGCCGATCAACTGCTGGACTGGCAGCAAGACACCGCCAGCGGTTTCTCCCTCGACATGTTCGACGGTCACCACTTCTTCCTGGTGCAGCACGAGAGTTCCGTACTGCGCTGTGTGCGGCGTTACGCCGACGAACACCTGGCCCGCTGGCGCAACGACGCCGCGCGGCAGATGGCCCGGGCAACCGGCTGAACAAGCCCCCCCGGCCACACATTCCCCGATTTCCCAGTAAGCCGATTTCAGGCAGGAACCCCATGATGGACGCCTTCGAACTTCCCCGCACCCTGGTTCAGTCCCTTCAACGCCGCGCCGCGCAAACCCCGGATCGACTGGCGTTGCGCTTCCTTGCCGAGACGGCCGAACAGAGCGTTGTCCTCAGTTACCGCGACCTCGACCTGCGCGCCCGCACCATTGCCGCCGCCTTGCAGGCCGACGCCGGGCTGGGCGATCGTGCGGTGCTGCTGTTCCCCAGCGGGCCGGATTACGTCGCGGCGTTCTTTGGTTGCCTGTACGCCGGGGTCATCGCGGTGCCGGCCTATCCGCCGGAGTCCGCCCGCCGTCATCATCAGGAGCGGCTGCTGTCGATCATTGCAGACGCCGAGCCGCGGTTGCTGCTGACCACGTCCAGCCTCGGTGATTCGCTGGCGCAACTCGAAGGCGCGCCGCAGTTGCTGTGCGTCGACAGCCTCAATGCCGAAATCGCGAGCCATTGGGTTGCGCCCAACTTGCAAGACGATGACATCGCCTTCCTGCAGTACACCTCCGGCTCCACTGCGTTGCCCAAGGGCGTGCAAGTGACCCACGGCAACCTGGTGGCCAACGAGCTGCTGATTCGCCGGGGCTTCGGCATCGACCTGAACCCCGACGACGTGATCGTCAGTTGGTTGCCGCTTTACCACGACATGGGCCTGATCGGCGGGCTGCTGCAGCCGATCTTCAGCGGTGTGCCGTGCGTATTGATGTCGCCGGCGTACTTCCTTGGCCGGCCATTGCGCTGGCTCGAAGCGATCAGCGAATACGGCGGCACCATCAGCGGCGGGCCGGACTTCGCCTATCGCTTGTGCAGCGAGCGAGTCAGCGAATCGGCATTGGATCGCCTGGATTTGAGCAAGTGGCGCGTGGCGTACTCCGGCTCCGAGCCGATCCGCCTCGACACCCTCGAACGCTTCGCCGAGAAGTTCGCCGCCTGCGGTTTTACCCCGAACAATTTCTTCGCCTCCTACGGCTTGGCGGAGGCCACCTTGTTCGTTGCCGGCGGCACCCGTGGCCACGGCATCCCGGCCCTGCGCCTGGACGAACAGGCCCTGGCCGCCAACCGCGCCGAGCCCGGTCAGGGCGCGGCGATCATGAGTTGCGGCACCAGCCAGCCCGAGCACGCGGTGCTGATTGCCGACCCCGCCACCCTGGCGACGCTCCCCGACAATGCCGTCGGTGAAATCTGGGCCACCGGCCCGAGCATCGCCCACGGCTACTGGCGCAACCCTGAAGCCACCGCCAAGACTTTCGTTCAGCACGAAGGCCGTACCTGGCTGCGGACCGGCGACCTCGGGTTTATCCGCGAAGGTGAAGTGTTCATCACCGGCCGGCTGAAAGACCTGCTGATCGTGCGGGGCCACAACCTGTATCCCCAGGACATCGAGCAAGCCATCGAGCGCGAAGTGGAAGTGGTGCGCAAGGGCCGGGTCGCCGCGTTCGCGGTGAATGCCCAGGGCCTGGAAGGCATTGGCATCGCCGCCGAAATCAGCCGCAGCGTGCAGAAAATCCTGCCGCCGGAAGCACTGATCAAGGCGATTCGTCAGGCGGTGGCCGAAGCCTGCCAGGAAGCGCCGAGCGTGGTGGTGCTGCTCAACCCCGGTGGCTTGCCGAAAACGTCCAGCGGCAAGGTGCAGCGCTCGGCCTGCCGCACACGCCTGGCGGACGGCAGCCTCGACAGTTATGCGCAGTTCCCCGGCGTGCAGGCACCGGTCGGCGATGCTGTCCTGCAATCCGAACTGCAAAACCAGATTGCCGCGATCTGGTGCGAGCAATTGCAGGTGACGCAGGTCGCCGCCGACGATCACTTCTTCCTGCTGGGGGGCAACTCCATCAGCGCCACCCAGGTCGTCGCCCAGCTGCGGGAAACCCTCGGCCTGGAACTGAACCTGCGCCTGTTGTTCGAAGCGCCCATCCTGGCTGCCTTCGCCACCAGCGTCGGGCAATTGCAGCAGGACGGCGGCGTGGCCCAAGGCGCAATCCATGGGTTGTCGCGACAGGAAGACCTGCCGCAATCCCTCGCGCAGAACCGTCTGTGGATCACCTGGCAACTCGACCCGCACAGCAGCGCCTACACCATTCCCGGCGCCTTGCGGTTGCGCGGCGAGCTGGATGAAGACGCGGTGCGCTCAAGCTTCCAGCAATTGATCCAGCGCCACGAAGCCCTGCGCACGCGCTTCTTCGAGCGCGATGGCCAGGCCTTCCAGCGGGTCGACGCCAAGGCTGATTTCGATCTGCAAGTCATCGACCTCAGCGATTTGCCTGCCGCCGAGCGGGAAGCCCGTGCCAAGCAGATTCGTGAAGACGAAGCCCGCACCCAGTTCGACCTGGAGAAAGGCCCGCTGCTGTGGGTAACGCTGGTGCGCCTGGATGACGAAGACCACCAACTGCTGGTGACGATGCACCACATCATCGCGGACGGCTGGTCGCTCAACGTGTTGATCGACGAATTCTCGCGACTGTACGCCGCTGCGTCCCAGGGCCAACCCCTGGAACTGCCAGCGCTGGCCCTGCAATACGCCGACTACGGAAGTTGGCAGCGCCAGTGGCTGGCCGAAGGCGAGGGCCAGCGGCAACTGGCTTACTGGAAACAACAACTGGGCGACGAGCACCCAACCCTGAGCCTGGCCACCGATCACCCGCGTTCGGCGCAGCACCTGCGCAGTGCCTCGCGTCACAGTGTGCGTGTGAGCGCGAGCCTCGGCGAAGCCATTCGCAAGACTGCCCAAAGCCACGAATCCACGCCGTTCATGCTGTTGCTCGCGGCGTTCCAGAGCCTGCTCTATCGCTACAGCGGCCAGCGCGATATCCGCATCGGCGTGCCCAACGCCAACCGTCCGCGCCAGGAAACCCAAGGCCTGATCGGGTTCTTTATCAACACCCTCGTACTGCGCGCCGAACTGGATGCGCGCCTGCCCTTCGCCGAGTTGCTGACGGCAACCCGCACCGCAGCGCTGGGTGCCCAGGCCCATCAGGACCTGCCTTTCGAACAGCTGCTGGAAGCCTTCCCCCAAGCCCGGGAACAAGGCCTGTTCCAGGTGATGTTCAACCACCAGCAGCGTGACCTCGGCGCCCTGCGCCGCTTGCCGGGCCTGCTTGCCGACGAGCTGGCATGGCACAGCCGCGAAGCCAAGTTCGACCTGCAACTGCACACGGAAGAAGACCGCAACGGGCGCCTGAGCCTGTCCTTCGACTACGCCGATGAGCTGTTCGACGCCGCCACCATCGAACGCCTGGCCGGGCACTTCATCAACCTGCTGCAAGCCATCTGCGAACAGCCGCAACAGGCCATCGGCGACCTGAAGCTGTTGCACGCCGACGAGCAGCGCCAACAACAGCAGTGGAGCGCTGCGCCGTGCACACCGGCGCAGCGCTGGCTGCCGGAACAACTCAACCAACACGTCTCGGAACGCACCGCAGTGGTGTGGCAGGACGGCAGCCTGACCTTCGCGCAATTGCACACCCAGGCCAACCGCCTGGCCCATTACCTGCGGGACAAGGGCGTGGGCCCGGACGTGTGCGTGGCCATCGCCGCCGAGCGTTCGCCGCAACTGCTGATCGGCCTGCTGGCAATCATCAAGGCCGGCGGCGCCTATGTGCCGCTGGACCCGGATTATCCCGCCGAACGCCTGGGCTACATGCTCAAGGACAGCGGCGTGCAACTGCTGCTGACCCAGACTTCACTGCTGGAACAACTGCCCACGGCGCAAGGCGTGTGCGTCATCGCCATGGACAGCCTCAAGCTCGACAGTTGGCCGACCCACGCGCCGGGTTTGCACCTCAATGGCGACAACCTCGCCTATGTGATCTACACCTCCGGCTCCACCGGCCAGCCCAAGGGCGTGGGCAACACCCATGCCGCGCTGGCCGAGCGCTTGCAGTGGATGCAAGCCACCTACCAATTGGATGAAACCGATGTGCTGATGCAAAAGGCGCCCATCAGTTTCGACGTGTCGGTGTGGGAGTGTTTCTGGCCGCTGATCACCGGTTGCCGCCTGGTGCTGGCCGGCCCCGGCGAGCATCGCGATCCCCATCGCATCGCGCAGTTGGTGCAGGAACACGGCGTGACCACGCTGCACTTTGTGCCGCCGCTGTTGCAGCTGTTTGTCGACGAACCGTTGGCTGCCGAATGCACCAGCCTGCGTCGCCTGTTCTCCGGCGGTGAAGCGCTGCCTGCCGAGTTGCGCAACCGGGTGCTGGCGCAGTTGCCGGCGGTGCAGTTGCACAATCGGTATGGCCCCACCGAAACCGCGATCAACGTGACGCACTGGCATTGCCAGGCCGAGGACGGCGAGCGTTCGCCGATTGGCCGGCCGCTGGGCAATGTGATTTGCCGGGTGCTGGATGATCAGTTCGAGCCGCTGCCGGCGGGTGTGCCGGGTGAGTTGTGCATCGGTGGCATCGGCCTGGCCCGGGGTTACCTCGTGCGTGCGGGGCTGACCGCCGAACGCTTTGTCGCCGACCCGTTGGGTGAGGCGGGCGCACGCCTGTATCGCACCGGTGACCGCGTGCGCTGGAGCACCGACGGTGTGCTGGAATACCTCGGGCGCCTGGATCAGCAGGTCAAACTGCGTGGCTTCCGTGTCGAGCCTGAAGAAATCGAAGCCCGCCTGCTGGCTCTCGACGGCATCGCCCAAGCGGTGGTGCTGGTGCGGGAAACCGCAGCCGGTGCGCAGTTGATCGGCTACTACACCGCCAGCGAACCGTTGGATGAACAGGACGTAAAAACCGCCCTGGCCGCCGAGCTGCCGGAGTACATGGTCCCGGCGCAATTGATGCGCCTGGACGCGATGCCCCTGAGCCCAAGCGGCAAACTGGATCGTCGCGCCTTGCCGGAACCGGTGTGGCAGGTACGTGAGCACGTCGAACCTGAAACAGCGCTGGAACAGCAAATCGCCGCGATCTGGCGTGAAGTCCTGGCGCTGCCACGCATCGGCCTGCGGGACGACTTCTTCGCCCTTGGCGGCCATTCGTTGCTGGCGACGCAAATCATCTCCCGCACCCGCCAGGCCTGTGACGTCGAACTGCCGTTGCGCACGCTGTTCGACGCCAGCGAGCTGGGGGCTTTCGCCGAGCAGGTCCGGCTGATCCAGGCCGCCGGGCAACGTAACCAACAGCTGGCCATCGGCAAGGTCGACCGCAGCCAACCGGTGCCACTGTCCTATTCCCAGCAGCGCATGTGGTTCCTCTGGCAGATGGAGCCCGACAGCCCGGCGTATAACGTCGGCGGCATGGCGCGCTTTCGCGGGGTGCTGGACGTGGGCCGTTTCGAGGCGGCGTTGCAGGCCTTGATCATGCGTCATGAAACCCTGCGCACGACTTTCCCGAGCATCAATGGCGTGGCGCAGCAGAAGGTCGCGGCGCAAACCGGCGTGCGCATGGATTGGCAGGACTTCTCTGCGTTGAATGAGGCCGAGCGCCAACGGCGAGTGCAACAACTGGCCGACCATGAAGCCCACTCGCCTTTCAATCTGGAAACCGGCCCATTGCTGCGCGCCTGCCTGGTCAAGGCCGGCGAGCAGGAACATTACCTGGTGCTGACCCTGCACCATATCGTCACCGAAGGCTGGGCCATGGACATCTTTGCCCGTGAACTCAGCGCGCTGTACGAAGCGTTCATCGACGACCGCGAATCGCCACTGGCGCCAGTGCCGGTGCAGTACCTCGACTACAGCGTGTGGCAGCGCCAGTGGCTGGAGTCCGGCGAACGCCAGCGCCAACTGGATTACTGGACCGCGCAACTGGGCACCGAACATCCGCTGCTGGAACTGCCGGCCGACCGGCCGCGTCCGCCGGTGCAAAGTCACCAGGGCGAGCTGTACCGTTTCGATTTGAGCGATGACCTCGCCGCCCGCGTGCGTGCCTTCAACGCCGAACGCGGCCTGACCCTGTTCATGACCATGACCGCCACCCTCGCGGTATTGCTCTACCGCTACAGCGGCCAGACCGACCTGCGCATCGGCGCGCCGGTGGCCAACCGCATTCGCCCGGAAAGCGAAGGGCTGATCGGCGCGTTTCTCAACACCCAGGTGCTGCGTTGCCAGCTCAACGGGCAGATGAGTGTCGGCGAACTGTTTGACCAGGTTCGCCACACCGTGATCGAAGGCCAGTCCCATCAGGACCTGCCGTTCGACCATCTGGTGGAGGCCCTGCAACCAACCCGCAGCGCGGCATACAACCCGCTGTTCCAGGTGATGTGCAACGTGCAGCGCTGGGAATTCCAGCAAAGCCGCACCCTGGCCGGGATGACCGTCGAATACCTGGCCAACGACGCCCGCGCCACCAAGTTCGACCTCAACCTGGAAGTCACCGACCTCGATCATCGCCTGGGTTGCTGCCTGACCTACAGCACCGACCTGTTCGACGAGCCGCGCATTGCGCGCATGGCGGCGCATTGGCAAAACCTGCTGGAAGCCTTGCTCGCCGATCCGCAACAGCGCCTGAGTGAGTTGCCGTTGCTGGAGGCTGGCGAACAGCGCGCCCTGCAAGACAGCCTCGGCATTGAGGCTGGCGAGCATCGCCTCGACCAGTGCATCCATCACCTGTTCAGCGAGCAGGCCCTGGCCCGTGCCGATGCACCGGCGTTGACCTTTGCCGGGCAGACCCTGAGCTACAGCGAACTCGATAGCCGTGCCAATCGCCTGGCCTGGATGCTCCGCGAGCGCGGCGTGGGCCCGCAGGTGCGGGTCGGCCTGGCGTTGCCGCGTTCGCTGGAGATGGTGGTTGGCCTGCTGGCAATCCTCAAGGCCGGCGGCGCCTATGTGCCGCTGGACCCGGAATACCCGCTGGACCGCCTGCACTACATGATCGAAGACAGTGGCATCGGCCTGTTGCTCAGCGATGCCGCGATGTTCGACGCATTGGGCGAACTGCCTGAGAGTGTCGGCCGCTGGTGCCTGGAAGATGACCTGCTGACCCTGGCGGACTACCCGGCAAGCGAGTTGCCTTTCATCAGCCTGCCGCAACATCAGGCCTACTTGATCTACACCTCCGGTTCCACCGGCAAGCCCAAGGGCGTGGTGGTGTCCCACGGCGAAATCGCCATGCATTGCCAGGCGGTGATCGAGCGCTTCGGCATGCGCCCGGATGACTGCGAGCTGCACTTCTATTCCATCAACTTTGACGCTGCCACCGAGCGTCTGCTGGTGCCGTTGCTCAGTGGTGCCCAGGTGGTGTTGCGGGCCCAGGGCCAGTGGGACGCGGAAGAAATCTGCGGGCTGATTCGTCGGCACCGCATCAATATCCTGGGCTTCACCCCAAGCTATGGCAGCCAGTTGGCGCAATGGCTGGCCACGCAAGACCAGACCCTGGCGGTGCGCATGTGCATCACCGGCGGTGAGGCCCTGACTGGCGAACACTTGCAGCGCATTCGCGCGGCATTCAAGCCGGCGCTGTTTTTCAACGCCTATGGTCCGACTGAAACCGTGGTGATGCCGTTGGCCAGCCTGGCCCCGGAAGCCCTGGAAGAGGGCGCCGGCAGCGTGCCGATCGGCAGCATCATCGGCGCGCGTGTGGCCTACATTCTGGATGCGGATCTGGCGCTGGTGCCGCAAGGCGCGACGGGTGAGTTGTACGTCGGCGGTGCCGGCCTGGCCCAGGGGTATCACCAGCGTCCGGGGATGACGGCGGAGCGGTTTGTCGCGGATCCGTTTGCCACGAATGGCGGTCGCCTGTATCGCACCGGTGACCTGGTGCGCCAGCGTGCCGATGGCCTGGTGGAATACCTCGGTCGTATCGACCATCAAGTGAAGATTCGTGGTTTCCGTATCGAGTTGGGAGAAATTGAAACCCGCCTGCTGGAACACGAGGCGGTGCGTGAAGCGGTGGTGTTGGCGCTGGACTCTCCGAGCGGCAAGCAGTTGGTGGCCTATCTGGTCAGCGACCAGGAGCAGGGCGCGCTGCGTGAATCCCTAAAGGCGCATCTGAAAGCGCAGCTGCCGGACTACATGGTGCCCGCGCACCTGATCGTTCTCGACAGCATGCCGCTGACCGCCAACGGCAAACTCGACCGCCGCGCCTTGCCGCAGCCGGACCCCGAGGCGAATCGTCAACAGTACGTGGCGCCGCGCAACGAGCTGGAGCAAACCCTGGCGGCCATCTGGTGCGCGGTACTGAACGTGCAACAGGTAGGCCTTGACGACAACTTCTTCGAGTTGGGCGGCGACTCGATCCTGTCGATCCAGGTGGTCAGCCGGGCCCGGCAGGCGGGGACTCATTTCAGCCCGCGTGATTTGTTCCAGCACCAGACCGTGCAAACCCTGGCCGCCGTGGCGACCCGCAGCGAGCAGGTCAGCGCCGAACAAGGCGTGTTGACCGGCGCGTCCGGGCTGACGCCGATCCAGCACTGGTTCTTCGACACCGACATCCCGGAGCGCCAACACTGGAACCAGGCATTGCTGCTGGAGCCGGTTCAGGCCCTGGAACCTCATCGCCTGGAACAAGCGTTGCTGGCGGTGCTGGAACATCACGACGCCCTGCGCCTGAGCTTCACCCAGCGCGACGCCCAATGGCACGCCGAACACTTGGCGGTGCCGGAAGGCGGCCTGCTGTTGCAAGCCCAGGTAGCGGACATGGAGCAGTGCAGCGCGCTGTTCACCGACACCCAGCGCAGCCTCAACCTCGCCCATGGCCCGTTGTTGCGCGCGCTGCTGGTGGACGGCCCGCAAGGCCAGCGCCGGCTGCTGATCGCGATCCATCACCTGGTGGTGGACGGCGTTTCCTGGCGGGTATTGCTGGAAGATTTGCAGACCGTGTATCGCCAGTTGAGCGACGGCCAGCCGGTCAACCTGCCGGCCAAGACCAGCGCCTTGCGCGACTGGGCGGCGCGGTTGCAGGCGTATGCCGGCAGCGAATCCCTGCGTGAGGAGCTGCACGTGTGGCAGCAACAGTTGGCCGGCCCTGCCGTTGAATTGCCGGTGGATCACCCACAGGGTTCGCTGCGCAATCGCGACGCCGATACCGTCAGCGTGCGCCTGGATGCCGAGCGCACCCGCCAGTTGTTGCAGCAGGCGCCAAGTGCCTACCGCACCCAGGTCAACGATTTGCTGCTGACGGCCCTGGCCCGTGTGCTGTGCCGTTGGAGTGGCCATGAATCCGCATTGATCCAGCTGGAAGGCCACGGCCGCGAGACCCTGTTCGACGAGATCGACCTGACCCGCAGCGTCGGCTGGTTCACCAGCGCCTACCCGCTGCGCCTGACCCCGCTGCATATCGAAGAGGCCGCCGGGCAGGGCGCCTCGATCAAGGCGATCAAGGAGCAACTGCGCGGCGTGCCCCACAAAGGGTTGGGTTATGGCGTGCTGCGCTACCTGGCCGACGACCTGTGCCGCCAGACCATGGCCGCGTTGCCGACCGCCAGTATCACCTTCAACTACCTCGGCCAGTTCGATCAGAGCTTTGGCGCCGACGCACTGTTCCACCCGCTGGACGAGTCCGCCGGAATCGCCCACGACCCGGACGCGCCGTTGCCCAACGCGCTGAGTGTCGACAGCCAGGTGTACGGCGGTGAGCTGGTGCTGCGCTGGACCTTCAGCCGCGAGCGTCACCACAGCCAGACCATCGCTGAACTGGCGGACGCTTACCTGGCGGAACTGCAAAGCCTGATCGAACATTGCCTCAAGGCAGACGCGGGCGGCCTTACGCCGTCGGACTTCCCGCTGGCGCACCTGACCCAGGGGCAACTCGATGCGCTGCCGGTGCCGGCCAATGCCATCGAAGACGTGTACCCGCTGACCCCGATGCAGGAAGGCTTGCTGCTGCACACCCTGCTGGAACCGGGCACCGGCCTCTACTACATGCAGGACCGCTACCGCATCAACAGCGCCCTGGACCCCGAGCGTTTCGCCCAGGCCTGGCAGGCGGTGATCGCCCGTCATGAAGCCTTGCGCGCCTCGTTCTGCTGGAACGTCGGCGAAGACATGTTGCAGGTTATCCACAAGCCCGGCAGCACGCCGATCGAGTACCTCGACTGGAGCCAGGTGCCGGAAAGCGAGCAGGAACCGCGCCTGCAAGCGTTGCTCAAAAGCGAGCGTGAAGCCGGTTTCGATCTGCTTAACCAGGCGCCCTTCCACCTGCGGCTGATCCGCGTAGGCGAAGCCCGCTACTGGTTCATGATGAGCAACCACCACATCCTGATCGATGCGTGGTGCCGCTCGCTGCTGATGAACGATTTCTTCGACATCTACATGGCCCTCGGCGAAGGTCGCGAAGCGCAACTGGCGACGCCACCGCGTTACCGCGATTACATCGCCTGGCTGCAACGCCAGAACCTCGCCGAGGCGCGCCAGTGGTGGCAGCAGAACCTGCAAGGGTTCGAACGCACCACACCGATTCCGAGCGACCGGCCGTTCCTGCGCGAGCATGCCGGCCACAGCGGCGGCATGGTGGTAGGCGACTGCTACACCCGCCTGGATGTGCGCGACGGCGCGCAATTGCGCGAGCTGGCCCAGGCTCATCAATTGACGGTGAACACCTTCGCCCAGGCGGCATGGGCCCTGGTGCTGCGGCGCTTGAGTGGCGATCGCGACGTGCTGTTCGGCGTCACCGTGGCAGGGCGCCCGGTAGAAATGCCCGAGATGCAGCGCACTGTCGGGCTGTTTATCAACAGTATCGCCTTGCGGGTCAAGCTGCCGGAGGACGATCAGCAGTGCAGCGTGCGCCAATGGTTGAGCGGCCTGCTCGACAGCAATATGCAACTGCGCGAGTACGAGTACCTGCCGCTGGTGACCATCCAGGAGCACAGCGAACTGCCGAAAGGCCAGCCGCTGTTCGACAGCCTGTTCGTGTTCGAGAACGCCCCGGTGGAAGTCTCGGTACTGGACCGTGCGCAAAGCCTGAATGCCACCTCGGATTCCGGTCGCACCCACACCAACTTCCCGCTGACGGCCGTGTGCTACCCGGGCGATGACCTGGGCTTGCACCTGTCCTACGACCAGCGTTATTTCGATGAAACCACCGTGCAAGGCATGCTCGCTGAATTCAAGCGGCTGCTGCTGGCGCTGGTGCAGGGCTTCCATGGCGACATGGCCGACTTGCCGCTGATTGGCGAGCAGGAGCGTGAGTTCTTGGTGGACGGCTGCAACCAGAGCGAGCATGAATATCCGCTGGAGCGCAGTTACATCGAGCTGTTCGAAGCCCAGGTGGCACAGCATCCACAGCGGATTGCCGCCAGTTGCCTGGATCAGCAATGGACCTACTCTGAGCTGAACCGGCGCAGTAACCGCCTGGGCCATGCGCTGATTGCCGCGGGTGTCGGGCTGGACCAACCGGTGGCGTTGCTGGCTGAACGTAATCTGGATTTGCTGGGCATGATCATCGGCAGCTTCAAGGCCGGCGCGGGTTACTTGCCGCTGGATCCGGGGCTGCCGACCCAGCGCTTGAGCCGGATCATCGACCTCAGTCGTACGCCGTTGCTGGTGTGCACCGAGGCTTGTCGGGAACAGGCGGATCTGTTGCTGGAAGAGTTTGCCTGTGGCTCGCGACCGAGGCTGCTGGTATGGGAGGAGCTGGTGGGTTCAGAGCAGAACCCGGGCATCTACAGCGCGCCGGATAACCTGGCCTACGTGATCTACACCTCGGGCTCCACTGGCCTGCCCAAGGGCGTGATGGTCGAACAGCGCGGCATGCTCAATAACCAGTTGAGCAAGGTGCCGTATCTGCAACTGACTGAGCACGATGTGATCGCCCAGACCGCCTCGCAAAGTTTCGATATCTCGGTGTGGCAGTTCCTCGCGGCGCCGCTGTTCGGGGCGAGGGTGGACATTGTGCCGAATACCATTGCCCATGATCCGCAAGGCTTGCTCGCTCACGTCCAGGCCCAGGGCATTACCGTGCTGGAAAGCGTGCCGTCACTGATCCAGGGCATGCTCGCCCAGGACCGCATGAGCCTGGATGGCTTGCGCTGGATGCTGCCGACGGGTGAGGCGATGCCGCCGGAACTGGCGCACCAGTGGTTGCTGCGTTATCCGCAGATTGGCCTGGTCAACGCGTATGGCCCGGCGGAATGTTCGGACGACGTGGCGTTCTTCCGCGTCGACCTGGCGTCGACCCGTGGCACTTATCTGCCGATTGGTACGCCGACCGACAATAACCGGTTGTACCTGCTGGACGGTGCGCTGGAACTGGTGCCTCAAGGCGCCGTCGGCGAGTTGTGCGTGGCCGGGACCGGCGTGGGTCGTGGTTATGTCAGCGATCCGCTGCGCACGGCGCAAGCGTTTGTGCCGAATCCATTGGGTGCGGACCGGTTGTATCGAACAGGGGATTTGGCCCGCCGTCGCAGCGACGGTGTGTTGGAGTACGTCGGGCGCATCGACCATCAGGTGAAGATTCGCGGTTACCGGATCGAGCTGGGTGAAATCGAAGCGCGCCTGCATGAGCAGCCTGAAGTGCGGGATGCGGCGGTGGGCGTGCAGGAGGGCGTCAACGGCAAGCATCTGGTGGGCTACCTGGTGGCGGCGGATGCGCAGCTCAACCCGGGTGAGCGCCTCGATCGCATCAAGCAACGCCTGCGGGCCGAGCTGCCGGAATACATGGTGCCGTTGCATTGGTTGTGGCTCGACCGGTTGCCGCTGAACGCCAACGGCAAGCTGGACCGCAAGGCCTTGCCGGCACTGGAGATCGGCCAGTTGCACAGCCAGGAATATCTGGCGCCGCGCAATGAGCTGGAGCAGACGCTGGCCGGGATCTGGGCCGAGGTGCTCAAGGTCGAGCGCGTCGGCGTGCAGGACAACTTCTTCGAACTGGGCGGGCATTCGTTGCTGGCCACGCAGATAGCTTCACGGGTGCAGAAGACGCTGCAGCGGGATGTGCCGTTGCGGGCGATGTTCGAGTGCAGCACGGTGGAGGCGTTGGCGGGGTATATCGACGGGCTGGCGGCGAATGAGATCAGCGCCGAGAAGGTGGATCGGTTGAGTGATTTGATGGCGGAGCTGGAGGGTTTTTAACTCGGATCGCAACGCGCCACTCGTCGGGTGGCGCGGTTTTTAAGGTTCGAACTGTGAATTCTGACAGTAGGCAAGGGGGGCATTTCGGCGTGTGATGGGCAACACCATCACTCGTTGAAATGGAGTTCTATCATGCCCAAGTCATCACCGTTGACCCTTGACCTGCCCAAGCCACAGTTGGTCGAAGCCGAGGGAGAGCCCCGGGTTGACCCGCTCCAGTTGCTGGAGGGGGCTACTGTCCGGGTGTTCTACGAAGGGATGCTCAGCACCGACAGTATTGCGTTGCGCTGGGAGTCGACACCGGGGGAATACGCGCCGATTGCCTCCCTGGATGGCGTCGAAGCAGGCTCGGTCGAGTTCCACGTACCCCCGTATTACGTAGGGCTGCGCATTGATAACTTCGCGCTGTTTTCCTATGTCGTTACCCGCGATGGCGAGGAACATCCTTCCCCCGTTGCCGACGTGTTCATCAAGTTGCCGTCCAATTTGCCGCAACTGCAGATCTTTCAAGCCTCAGGCGGTGTTCTGGACCTGTCCTTTTTGTGCGGTGAAGACCCGGTTCTGCATGTCGACGCCTGGCCGTTCATCGACCCGGTTCAAGTGGCTCAGGTCTATATCGGGGGGATTTACCCTGATGGGTCCAAGGCCAGTCTCTACCCTTATGAAGATGCACCGGTAACAGATGAGGACATGCGCCACGGTTGGACCCGAAAGTTGTCCCGTGCCGAGCTGGCCACGCTCAAGCATGACAGTGAGCTTTATATTGCGTTCTACGTTGAGTTTTTGCCGCGTGCGGATTCCAGGCCGGTGTATCGGCTGATTTCTGGTTTGGTGTTGACGTTGCTCATCGAGCCTCATTTGGATCTCGTAGCGCCCACGGTGGTGGAAGCCACGCAAATCACACCTGAAAATTTCGTATTGAATCCGGTCAATACCCAGGACGGTGCGACCATCCGGGTCAGCTATGAGCATATGTGCCCTTGCGACTGGGTTTGCGCCTTCTGGGAAGGGACTGCCGGGGCAGGCACTCCGGTAATCGAGTGCAAGCAGGCCGACAATCGGGACGTTGTTGATTTTAATGTGCCGGCGTCAGCCATCAGCGCCAATTTCAATAAGCAGGTGTCGGTCCGCTACACCGTCCGACGGGAAGGGCAAACCTGGTCGGCGCTGCCGCGACCGGTAAAAATCCTGAATATCTCCGGCCTGCCCAAGCCGCAGGTGGAACAGGCCACGGGCAGTACGCTGGACCTCAATACGTTCCAGGGGGACGCGCAACTGACGGTGGCGGCCTATGCCTACGGCGCCTTGGGGCAGCCCTGCTGGATGTGGGTAACCGGTGAGCGGGAAGATGGCGCGCCTTATCGCTTCGATGTGCTGGATGGCGAGCCGCTCTCCGAGCAATGGCTGCAGGAGGGCGTCAGTACGCTGCTGTCCCGGCGCGACCTGCAAAAACTGGCCGATTGCAGCCGCTTTGACGTGCATTTTGCGGTGAACTTCGATGGCCGGTCCGACAGGGCCAGCGCCGAGCCGTTTCCTGTGCTGCACCTGGATATTCATCAGGAAGACCTGGTCCTGAAACCCTTGACCATTCGGGAGGCCGTGGGCTCGCAGTTGACGGTATGGAATGGCCGTGATGGCGTGACGGCACGGGTGGAATATGACCACATCAGTGCTCATGACGAGATCAGCGTGTGTTGGACACAATCGGACGGTAGTTGCCTGCCGTTGCCACCCAAGCCGGGTAACACTGATCCGAAGTACGTTGACTTCACCATTCCCCGCGAGGCTGTAATCGCTGGAAGCGGCAAAACAGTGCCCGTCAGTTACAGCGTCGCGAGCGCATGCAAGCACGTCACGTCAGCTGACCTGGAGCTACAGATCAGTGTCCCGCAGCGCTTGCCTGCGCCAGAGGTGCCGCAGGCCACTCAATTGCCCGGTGGCCAGGGGACACTGGACTTGCGCACCTTTACCGGGGATGCCGAGATTACGCTGCAAGCCTGGTGGTTCATCCTGGCGGGGCAAAAGGGCTGGCTGGAATGTACGGGAACCTTGCTCGACGGGTCGTCCCATACCCTCAAGCTGCTGGTCAATGAGCCGATCACGCAAGAGCAGGCAAACCATGGGTTGTCGCACGTTCTGCCTCGTGAGGAACTGGAAAAGTTTCGCCACAGGTCCGTATTGAACATCGTGTTCAAGGTTACGGCGGACGGCAGCTCCCATGTGAGCGAAGCAATTGTGTTCCCTGTGCTGATGTTGCTGTTGCGCAAGCAGTACAGAGACCTGACGGATTTCAACGATCAGACCTTGGGTTTATGGACCGTAGGGTCAGGCGCACCCGATGCCAGGGATATCAGCATTGAATATATGGGGACGGGACCTGACGGCAAGCCCGATTACGCAGTCAGGAATTTCACATACACCAATAACAGTTTCGGCCCGATCCTGCAGCGGCGCTTCTTGGATTTGGAGAGCGGTTTTACTTACCGGTTTTCCGTACGGGTTCGACGGTACAGCGTTGCGTTCGCGACGCCCAAGTTATCGTTGCGCAAAGACTCCATTCAACAAACACCGGTGGAAGAGTTGGTTGACCTGAACTGGCACACACTGAGCTTCACCTTTACGCCAACCATCGCTCCCGTGCTGCTGGAAATCTATAGCCATGAAGGCGCTACGAGCGGCAACGATTGGTACATGGATGATTTCCTGGTAGAGGGGATTTAATCCGCGCTGAAAAGACAATGCCCGCTTCGATGCGGGCATTGTCTTTTCAGGCTAGGGCTGATTATTTCGGACCGAGAATCTTCACCAGCTTATCCGGCGACGGCGCTCCTTGCTGTTCGCCCTTGTCATCCAGATAGAAAATCACTCGTGCCACGACGTGCCACTCGTCGTGCGGCGTGGTTTTTGAGGTTGGAACTGTGAATTCTGACAGTAGATTCGGTTTCTTTTTCAGCATTTGATAAGGGCTCGCCAGTCGGACTGGTTTCAGTCCGTCATGAGGCGCTCTTCTCATGGAAAAGGAGTTTAGGTATGCCTGCCAAATCTGCAACCGCCATCGTTCCTGAGGTTACATTGGTTCAAGCTGTGGGACGAAGGCTGGATCCGCTTGATGCGATCGACGGCGCAACGCTTCGAGTTTGTTATGAAGGAATGAGTGAGGATGACCTCATTCGGGTGTTCTGGAAGAGCTTGCCAGGGGAAGAATATGCGCCTGAGCCCCTGCATGGTGTGACAGAGGGGTGTGTGGATTTTCATATCCCGCCCTATTACGTCGGGCTGCGTATCAATCGCTTTGCGCTGTTTCGTTGTGTGGTTACCCATAATGGCGAGGAGTTTTCCAGCAGTGAGAGCGATATTTATGTGACATTGCCGTTCAACGATCTTCCCCATCCTGACGTGCCTCAGGCGGTCGATGGGGTGTTGGACCTTACAGTATTGTGTGGGCAAGACCCGCAGGTGTATGTGACGCCTTGGGTGTTTATTGATCCGATTCAGTTCGTTTGGCTGGACCTCCATGGCACCCTGGCGGACGGGAGCGCCTTTACGCTTCGCCTGGTCAATCACGAGCAGGTGACAGAAGCCGAGGTGCATGAGGGATGGCGCAGAGCTTTACCCTTGGACAAACTGCGGGGGCTTAAACAGGGCAGTCAACTGACCCTGGTATTTATCGTGGCCTTTAACGGTCCGGAGGATGATGCATCCAGACTTTTTCCGAGTACCACATTGACGGTGCTCACTGAACCCCATTTGAATCTCGTGGCACCTACGCTGGTTGAAGCGACGCTGATTTCGCCTGAACACTATGCACTCAATCCGGTCAATGCCCAGGAGGGGGCTACCATCCGGGTCAGTTATGAGCAGATGTGCCCATGCGACTGGGTGTGTGCCTATTGGGAGGGCACGCCCGGGGCGGGTAGCCCGCAGCTGGAATGTAAAAATGCTGGCGATGAGGCGTTTGTGGAATTTCACGTGCCACCCTCGGCTATCAGCGCCAATTTCAATGAACAGGTCACGGTCCATTACACGGTCCAGCGGGAAGGTCAGACGTGGCCATCGCCTGAACGCCATGTGCAAATTCTCAATGTCAGCGAGTTGCCTGCACCGCAGGTTCTCCAGGCCACAGGCCATGTACTGGACCTCAATACCTTCCACGGTGACGCACAAGCCCTGGTGATTCCTTTCCCTTATCGTGCCTTGGGCCAGCCTTGCTGGTTATGGGCCACCGGTGAATTGGACGATGGCACGCCTTATCATTTTGATGTGCTGGAGGGGGAGCCGCTGGCCGAGGAGTGGTTGCACGACGGCGTCAGTGCGGTGCTGTCGCGGCATGAGCTGCAAAAACTGGCGGATTGCAGTGGGTTGAGCGTGCACTTTGCGGTGAACTTCAATGGCCAGGTTGATCTGGCCAGCGCTGAACGGTTCCCGGTGTTGCACTTGGAGCTTGAACAGGAAGCGCTGGTGCTCGACGCACCAAGGGTGCTGGAGGCAGTCGGCCAGGACCTGACGATTTGGAACGGTCGGGACGGTGTGACGGTGCGTGTGGAGTATGCACACATCAGCTCGGGGCAAATGATCAGCCTGGACTGGATTCGGTCGGACGGTACCCGCTTGCCGTTGGCGCCGGAGCCCGGCAACGGCGACCCGGGTTATGTGGATTTCCCAATCCCCCGTGAAGCGGTGATTCAAGGCGCCGGTAAAACGATCCAGATTAACTACACCGTCACCAGTGCCTGCAAGCGGGCACCCTCCAAAACGCTCAATTTGCGCATCAGTGTACCGGTGCGGCTGCCGGTGCCGGTAGTGCCCGAGGCCACGCCACCTGCGACCCAAAGCGGTATTCTGGACCTGCGGACATTCGCGGGAGATGCCCATATTACTGTGGAAAAATGGTGGTTTATCCTGGCGGGGCAGAGAGGTTGGCTACAAGTAGACGGCACAAGGGAAGATGGGAGCGCCTATGTCATCAGGGTGATGATGGCCGAACTGATTACCGAGGGGGATGTTGAGAACGGCCTGAGACGGGTTCTCCTGCGCTCCGAGTTGGAGCAGTTGCGTAACCTTACACCGTTGGTCGTGACATTCGGCTGCACGCCGGATGGCAGTCCCAGCCCGGGTCAGGAGATCGTCTTCCCAGTACTGAGTTTGGTTTTTACCAAGCCTATGAAAGATGTAACTGACTTTAACCCGAACCAGAAAGGCTGGAATAACTGGCAAAGAGGGGCGGGAGCAGCATCTCAGGGTGACCTGGTACTTAAAACCGGGGCAGTGCCGGGAGCAGCGTCGGGGTATTACTTGTTTGATTGGGGGAATACGTACACCAGTAACCCCGTTACACAGCGCGAAAAGCTTTTCAAACTCTACACTCAACTGCAGTCAGGCCGTATTTACAGGTTCAGTGCTTGGATACGTGACAATAGCGGCTCACCTCCAAAGCCTTCTATGGTGTTGGTGGCAAACGGGGCCGATATTACTTCGATCACCTCTCCTGGGTTGTCTTGGCAGTTGCTCCAAGGAACCTTTACTGCCACTTCAACGACAAGGCTCAGCGTTGATAATCGTCAGATGGGGAACCCCGGCAATGACTTCGATGTGACGTTACTGGTTGTGGAGGAGGTTTGATCTGCTTGGAATTGGTCGCTTGAAGGATACAGGCCTCCGGCTTTTGGGAGGCCTTTTCCAACAGTCTGCTTATTTCGGACCGAGAATCTTCACCAGCTTATCCGGCGACGGCGCTCCTTGCTGTTGCTGCAATCCACCCTTGTCATCCAGATAGAAAATTGCCGGCGTGGCCGACAACTCCAGCTCGTCCATCAGCTTCATATTCGAATCAAGCTTGGCCTGGATATCCGCCGGGATCTTTTCCAGCGCCTGCAACTTGCTGCCTTTACCGGCCGACTCATGGGCTTCCAAGGCCTGTTGCGGGTCCTTGGCGGCAAACAGCGCGGCCGACTTGCCCGGGCTGTCTTCACGGATAATCCCCACCATGATGTGCCGCAACTGTACCTTGCCCGACTTCACCCAAGGCCGCGCCTGCTCCCAGAACATATTGCAGTACGGGCAGTTCGGGTCGCTGAACAGGTACACGATGCGCGGCGCGTCCTTGTTGCCGTCCTGGATCCAGTTGCTGTGTTCCATCTTGGCCCAGACTTCCTTGGCCATCGGCGCATACACCAGTTTCTCCAGCGGCGCGGTGCTCAGGTCATTGCCATCGGCGTCGTACAGGTTGCCGGCAATCACGCTTTTGCCATCGGCAGTCAGGTACAGCGCCATGCCACGGTTCTGGTATTGCGCCGCGTAACCTGTGAGGCCGCTGGGCGCATCGAACTTGCCGATGATCTTGGCCCCCTTGGCTTCGATATTCTTGATCGGCGCCGGCCAGTCTTCGGCGTGGACCAGGCTGGCGGCCAGGGTCAGGGGCAGGAGTGTCAGCAGGTGGCGGAGGCGGAGCATGGCGAATTCCTTGTGGTGGCCGGCAAGGCCGGTTTGGCGGGGGTCGGCTCGAAGCGTTCCATGGCGCGGGCCAGGCTGGCCTGGGACAACTCGCCCAGGTGGCTGTTGATCAGGCGGCCGTCCGGTTGGTAGAACAGGGTCGTCGGCAAGGCCATGGAGCCGACGGCCTGGCCGAGGCGGCCGCTGGCGTCGAACAGCACGTTGTCCAGGTTCAGGCCCTGGGTCGCCAGGTAGGTGGCGACGCTTTGCATGCTTTCGGCCTGGTTGACGAACAGGAAGGTCACGTCCGGGCGCTGGCGCTGGGCACTTTCCAGTACCGGCATTTCGCGTCGGCACGGCGGGCACCAGGTGGCCCACAGGTTGATCACCAGCGGGCCGCCCTTGTAGTCGGCCAGTTGCACGGTTTCGCCATTGGCGTTGCGCAGGGCAATGTCCGGCAGGTGCGTGCCTTTTTCGTAGAGGGTCAGGGACAGGCTGGTCAAGGCCCAGAACGCCAGGCCGGTGATCACACCGGCGCTCAGTGGCTTGCGCAGCAGCGGGCGGCGCCAGCCGTAGATCAGCGCGCCGATGATCAGCACGATCACGCCGGGCCAGGCGAGAAAACCGCCGTCGCGCAGGTCGACGATTTGCAGCGGGTCATTCTGGTAGTACGACCAGTACATCAGCACGAAGCTGATGCGTGCGGCGAGCATGCCCAGCAGAAACAGGGTGAACAGCACCGACTCGGGGTTCTCGCCGCCGCGCTTGGCCACCCGCCAGCCCACCAGGGTGGCGAGGATCAACGCCGTGATCAGCAGCAAGTGATTCAGGGCGATGGCGAAGGTGCCGATGGTCAGTGTCAGCATCAGAGGGCTTCCCGGGCTTGGGTCCAGCGTTGCAGGAAGGCGGCGGCGTCGACTTCGCCGGTGATGCGCTGGGCGCGGCGCTCTTCACCGTCGGGGCCGATCCAGACGAAGCTCGGCGGGCCGGGGACCTTGTAGCGGCCCAGCAGCTCGCGGCTGGCGGCGTTGTCGGCGGTGACGTCGAGGCGCAGCAGGCGCACATCCTTGAGGGCGTCCAGTACCTCGGGTTTGCCGAACACCTGTTTTTCCATGATCTTGCACGACACGCACCAGTCGGCGTAGTAGTCCACCAGTACCCATTGGCCCTGGGCCTTGGCACTGTCGAGCTGGCTTTGCAGCACGGCCGGGTCGTTGATGGTCATGAAGGCTTCGTGGGCGCTGGGAGCACCGGCTACCCGCGAGCCGCTGTAGACCTTCAGCGGTTGCCACAGGTCGTCGCTGCCGCCGGCCGCGCCGATCACCAATACGCTGCCCCAGAGGCCCAACACCAGCGAACCGGCCCCGAACAGCATGGCGGTACGCCCGAAATCGCGGGCCAGGCGCCAGCCGCAGTAGGCCATGACCAGCGCCAGCACACCCCACAAGCCGAGCCACAGGGTTTCACCGACCACCGGGCGAATCATCAGCACGGCGGTGGCGAGGAACAGGAAGCCGAAGATGCCCTTGAGGATATTCATCCAGGTGCCAGGCTTGGGCAGGAAGCGGTTGCCCACGGTCACCAGCAGCAACAGCGGCACACCGATGCCGATGCCCATGGCAAACAGGATCAAGCCGCCGTGCAAGGCGTTGCCGCTTTGGGCGATGTACAGCAGCGCGCCGGCCAGGGGCGCAGTCATGCACGGGCCCACCAGCAAGCCGGACAGGGCGCCGAGCACGCCGGCGCCTACCAGGCTGCCGCCGCTTTGGTTGCGGCTGACGTTGTCCAGGCGATCGCGCAGGAAGGCCGGCAGTTGCAGTTCAAAGAAGCCGAACATCGGCAGGGCGAGGATCACGAACAACGCAGCGAAGCTGCCGAGGATCCACGGGGTTTGCAGCAGGGCGGCGAGGTTGCCGCCGAGCAGCGCAGCCAATACACCGAGCGCGGCATACACCAGCGCCATGCACACCACGTAGCTGGCGGCCAGGGCAAAGCCGCGCCGTGGGCTGGCGCCGCTGCCGACCACAAGGCCGGCGAGGATCGGCAACATCGGCAGGGAACACGGGGCAAAGGCCAGCAGCAGGCCCAGGCCGAAGAACACCAGCAGGCTCCAGCCCAGGCTGCGTTGTTGCAGGCCGCTCGCCAGGCTTTGGTCCTGGGCCTGGCCGGTGGCGGCGACGGCAGGGTTGCCGCCCAGGTCCACGGTGATCGATTGCGGCGGGTAGCACAGGCCGGCATCGGCGCAGCCTTGCCAGCCGAGCTTGACCTGGCCGGTGGCGCCAGCGGGAATCTTCACTTCCAGGCCCTGGCGATAGACTTGCTGCTCGCCGAAGAACTCGTCGCTGTGGGCTTCGCCCTGGGGCAACGTCGGCTTTTCAGCCAGGCCATCGAATTTCATGCGTTGCTGGTACAGGTAGTAACCGTCGGCAATCTGCCAATACAACTGGGTTTCGCCGGAGGCCAGACGCTCGGAGGTAAAGGTGAAGGCTTTGCCCACCGGGAGGAAGTCGGGTTTGGTCTCGAATGGATTGTTGCCAGGCGCGGCCTGGGCGAATCCAGCAAACACTACCAGCAGAAAGATAAACAGATGCCGCATGATCAAGCCTTAGTTCGAAGCAAGTGGGACACACAATGTGTGGCGTTGATTAACCGATGATTAACCGGGCTATCCTAGAAAGAAGCGATTATCCGGGATTCTTGGCGTTGGCGGCATAATGCACGCTTAATCCACTGCCTTTTTAATCACCCTCACATTTTGCAAAGGGTTCACCATGCACGTACTGGTCTGTGAAGACGACGAGCTGATCGCCAGCGGCATTGTTGCCGGGCTCAGCGCCCAGGGCCTGACGGTCGAGCGCGTCGGCACGGCTGCGGCTGCCCGGGCGATGCTCAAGGTGGCGGAATTCGACGTGATGGTACTCGACCTCGGCCTGCCGGATGAAGACGGCTTGAAGCTGTTGCAGCAACTGCGCAGCCAGGGCCTGGAGATTCCAGTGCTGATCCTGACCGCACGGGATTCGGTGACCAACCGCGTCGACGGCCTGCAGGCCGGTGCCGACGACTACCTGCTCAAGCCCTTCGACCTGCGCGAACTCGCCGCACGCCTGCACACCCTGTTGCGCCGGGTAGCCGGCCGCAGCGTCAACCTGATCGAGCACGGGCGCCTGACCTACAACCCCAGCAGCCGCGAAACGTTGCTGGGCGGTGAGTCGGTGGACCTGTCCCGCCGCGAGCAGGCGCTGTTGCAGGCCCTGTTGCAGAACCGCGGCCGGGTGCTCTCCAGCGAGCAGCTCAAGGACAGCGTCTACGGCCTGAACGATGAACTGGAAAGCAACGCCCTCAACGTGCACATCCACCACCTGCGGCGCAAACTCGGCAATGGCATCGTCGAAACCGTGCGCGGCCTGGGCTATCGCCTGGGCCCGGCTGACGGTGGAGAGGACGCTTCGTGATGAGCCTGCGCCTGCGGCTGACCTTCAAGCTCGGCGCAGCTTTCGTGCTGATCTGGGTCCTGGCCGCCGCGTGGATGCTCAACGACCTGCGCAACCAGATGATGTTTTCCCTCGACCAGCGCCTGGTGGCGTCGGCACGCATGGTGGCGGGCCTGATGGAGCAGATGCCCGGCCTTTCCAGCACGGGGGAGGGCGCGCACTTCAGCGCCGAACAATTGAACGTGCCAGGCGGTATGGCGTGCCAGGTCAGTTCCTTGCGCGGCGTGGTTTTGGCCCGCAGCCACACCACGCCGGACCAGGGCCTGGAGTCGCGCAAGAGCGGCTTTCGCGACCAGATGATTGATGGCGTGGGCTGGCGCAGCTTTACCCTGTCCCGTGGCGATTTGTTTATCACCACCGCCGACCGGCAGGTGGAGCGTGAAGCGTTGAACCTGTCGATCCTGCTGGCCGCCTCGGTGCCGGTGGGCGTGGCATTGTTGGGCTGCCTGTGCCTGTTGTGGCTGGGGATCGGCCAGAGCCTGTTGCCGCTCAACCGCATGCGTGACGCCTTGATGCGCCGCAGTGCCGACTCCCTCGAACCGTTGCAGATCAGCCCGCTGCCCAGCGAACTCAAGCCACTGCTCGACACCCAGAACCAGTTGCTGCAACGCATCGCCAAGACCATCGAACGCGAACGCCGCTTGACCGGTGACGCGGCCCACGAACTGCGCAGCCCGTTGACTGCGATCAAGACCCACCTGCAAGTGGCGCGCATGACCGAAGGCGCCGCCCGTGACCAGTCCCTGGCCCATGCTGAAGAGGGCGCCGACCGCTTGCACCGCACCCTTGAGCAGTTGCTGCTGCTGGCGCGGGTCGAAGGCAGCCTGTCGTTTGATGACGGCCTGCAATCGAGTGCCGAGCAAGTTGCGCAACTGGCGATCCAGGATGCCAACGGCGGCGACAATCAGCGTATTGACCTGATCCTGGCAGACGGTTTGTCCGAAAAACCTTTGGAAATGCCGGTGGGCCTGGCCGTCGCCGCCCTGCGCAACCTGCTGGACAACGCGTTGCGCCACACCCCGGCCGATACCCGGGTGGAGCTGAGTGTGTCCAGCGCTGGCGACAATGTGGTGTTCCGGGTGCGTGACCATGGCGCGCCGATTTCCAGCGAAGACTTGCAACACTTGACCCAGCGCTTCTGGCGCAACGGCAACAGCCCGGGTTGCGGCCTGGGGTTGGCGATCGTCCAGGCCATCGTGCAGCGCTGCTCGTGCTCCCTGAAATTCGACAGCCAGGCCGATGGCATGCGCGTCGACCTGGGCATGCCGTTGCGGCGCTGAAACCTTCTTTTCACAGCACACATAGCTACCGCCATCCTCAAGCGCAACGCTTCAGGATGGCGGTCATTTTTTTGTGTTTGAACCGGCTGAATGACTCGGCCTGTGTTGAAAAGGACAGCCCCTATGTTGGTTATCGATTCCACTTATCCCGCAAACGACTTCAATGAGCGCAATGGCCAGGCCGTGCGCCAGGTGATTGTGCATTACACCGCCGCGCCCTTTGCCTCGTCATTGCGTGCACTGACCCGCGACGGTTTCAGTGCCCACTACCTGTTGGCCGATCCCCATGACGCCAGCTACCGCGCCGCCGGCTATGACGAGTTGCGGGTATTTCGCCTGGTGGACGAAGCGCAACGCGCCTGGCACGCCGGCACCAGCCACTGGGCCGGGCGCGATAACCTCAACAGCCGCTCCATCGGCATTGAAATCGTCAACCAGGCCCGGGATGACGCCGGTGTGTTGACCTTCCCGGCGTATGGCGCAGAGCAGATTGACGTGTTGATCGCCTTGATTCGTGACATTCAGGTGCGTTACCCGGCGATCGGTCCTACCGACATCCTCGGGCATTCCGACATTGCCTATTGGCGCAAGAGCGACCCCGGCCCCCGCTTGCCATGGCGCTGCCTGTTCGAGGCGGGCGTGGGGGCCTGGTATGAAGAGGTGGCCAAGATGGCCTATCAACGTCGGTTCGACATCGGCCTGCCGCCAGAGGTTGAGGTGGAGCGGGCGTTCCAGCGCTACGGTTATGCCCCGGCGAAAAATCGCCTGGGTTTCCAGCAACGTGTCCGTGCGTTCCAGATGCATTTTCGGCCCTCTGACTACAGTGGGCGGCTGGATGCGCAGACCTGCGCGATCCTGTATGCGTTGAATGAAAAATACACCGGGGTGGCCGGGTAAATCCGCTAAAGCTGTTTTTAACGACCACAGGTGTAAATCCTCCCTTCGCTGATGCGTTTCCAGAACAGGAAATCCGTGCGCGGCCCTTGGGCCTGGCGCCAACGGGTGGGCAGTTTGGTCACCATCATCAGCGTATTGAGGGATCGAGAGATGTCAGTCGCTACCAGCCGTATCGAAGAGACCCAGGCGGTCCCTGCGGAAACGCTTTACCAGTTCGATGAAACCCCGCTGCTGGCCCGCCAGCGCCAGCAGGAATCCAATGCCCGCAGCTACCCACGGCGCATTCCCCTGGCGCTCAAGCGCGCCCGAGGGATCTATGTCGAGGACGTCGAAGGCCGCAGCTTTATCGATTGCCTGGCCGGTGCCGGCACCCTGGCGCTGGGGCACAACCACCCGGTGGTGATCGATGCCATTCGCCAGGTGCTGAGCGATGAATTGCCGTTGCACACCCTGGACCTGACCACGCCGGTCAAGGACCAATTCGTGCAGGACCTGTTCGGCCTGCTGCCGCCGGCGCTGGCGCAGGAAGCCAAGATCCAGTTCTGCGGCCCCACCGGCACCGATGCGGTGGAAGCCGCGCTGAAACTGGTGCGCACCGCCACCGGGCGGAGCACGGTGTTGTCATTCCAGGGCGGTTATCACGGCATGAGCCAAGGCGCCCTGAGCCTGATGGGCAGCCTGGGGCCGAAGAAGCCACTGGGCGCCTTGCTCGGCAATGGCGTGCAATTCCTGCCATTCCCGTACGACTACCGTTGCCCGTTCGGGCTGGGCGGCGCGGAAGGGGTCAAGGTCAACCTGCATTATCTGGAAAACCTGCTCAACGATCCCGAGGCCGGTGTATTGCTGCCGGCGGCGGTGATCGTCGAGGTGGTGCAAGGCGAGGGCGGCGTGATCCCGGCTGATCTCGACTGGCTGCGCGGCCTGCGGCGCATTACCGAGCAGGCTGGTGTGGCGTTGATTGTCGACGAAATCCAGAGCGGCTTTGGTCGCACCGGCAAGATGTTTGCCTTCGAACATGCCGGCATTGTCCCGGACGTGGTCGTGCTGTCCAAAGCCATCGGCGGCAGCCTGCCGCTGGCGGTGGTGGTGTATCGCGACTGGCTCGACACCTGGTTGCCGGGCGCCCATGCCGGGACCTTCCGTGGCAATCAGATGGCCATGGCGGCCGGCTCGGCGGTGATGCGTTACCTCAAGGACCACGACATTCCCGCCCACGCGGCCGCCATGGGCGAGCGCCTCGGTGAACACCTGCGCATCCTGCAGCGCGACTTCCCGCAGTTGGGAGACATTCGTGGCCGTGGGCTGATGCTCGGTGTGGAACTGGTGGACCCCGCCGGTGCGCCTGATGCCCAGGGCCACCCGCCGGTGCATCGCCAACTGGCGCCGCTGGTGCAGCGTGAATGCCTCAAGCGCGGGTTGATTCTCGAACTGGGCGGGCGACACGGCAGCGTCGTGCGTTTCCTGCCGCCGCTGGTGATTACTGCCGCAGAAATCGACCGTGTGGCCGAGATTTTTGGTCGCGCCCTGGCGGCGTCGGTCACCAGCCTCTAATTTTTTATCGGGCTGGCACGTTCCTTCTTACATCAGCTGTGCGTGGTGCGCAGCCAGCCTTACCCCGACGGAGAACAGCAATGACCTCAGTATTCGACCGCGAAGACATCCTGTTTCAGGTAGTGGTCAACCATGAAGAACAATATTCCATCTGGCCCGACTACAAGGCCGTGCCGGAAGGCTGGCGCACCGTGGGCAAGAGCGGGATGAAGAAAGAGTGCCTGGCCTACATCGAAGAAGTGTGGACCGACATGCGTCCGCTGAGCCTGCGCCAGAAGATGGATAGCCAGGCACTTGCCGGCTGACCCGGACCTCGGGCATAACACCGACTCAAATGTGGGAGCGGGCTTGCTCGCGAAGGCGTTGTTTCAGTCACCGTATGTGTTGACTGTCACACCGCATTCGCGAGCAAGCCCGCTCCCACATTTACTGTGTTTCGCCGGTGAGAGGCGCGTTACAGCGCCTTGATCACCTGATCCACATTGCCTTCCAGTTCCGCCACCGGGTCGGCGCCATCGGTGCCCAGCACCAGCAACTTCGCCCCGCCCGCCGTGACCGCCGCCTGCACTGCATCGCTTGGCTTGCGGTGATGCAGCACCACGGCCACCTCATTCTCCTTCAAGCCTTCGCTCAGTTGCTGCAACGCCTCGGGTGTCCACTCGGTATCCGCCCTTGCATCGGTGCTGACCAGCTCCAGGTTCAAGCCACTGACGAGATAACCAAAGTGATCGCTCAAGCTGGCCACCGTCAGGTTATCGGCCTTGGCCAGTCGCGCTTCGCTGTCGGCGGTGAGCTTGAGCAAGCGTTGCTTGAGCGCGGCCAGGTTGGCTTCGATCTGCGGCTTGGCCTCGGGTGCCAGGCGGCTCAGGTCGGCGGCCATCACATCGGCCATGCGCCCCATGTTGTTGCTGGCTTGCCACGGCTGGCTGTTCAGGCCGTCGGTGGCGCCCGGCTGCACGGCAATCCCCGGCAAGCCGCCGTCCACCGGGCGCGCGGCGTCGACTTCGACGATGCGGATATTGCTGCGCCGGGCCACCGGGTACAGCGGGTCGTCGGGCCACAGCGAGCGCAGGCCGATGGCTGCATCGGCGTCCAGCGCCAGGGTGTTCAGCGCCTGCGCACCGCGCCCGGTGAAATAGGCGACTTGCCGCGAGCCGGGCAGGTTGGCCGGTGCCGCGCGCTCAAGCTGCACATCAGTGCCTTTGAGCAACACCTGCGCCAAGCCATAGGTGATCGGCAAGGCGGCGAGGACTTTCACCGGTTTTGTCGCCTTGGCCTGGTTCAAGGCAGCATGGCCAACGCCTTGGTTGGCGGTGATCTGTAGTGGCTTGACGCCGTCGGCGGCGAATGCCGGTGTGGCGATGGCCAGGGCCAGAAGCAGTGGTCGAAACATCGGGCGCATTATCCAAGATTCCCTTTCAGGCTGGGGACCGTGCCGCGGGCGATGGCGGCGAAGGCGATACCGGCTACCAGGATGATCGCGGCACCGGACGGAATCGGCAGGTCGAAGATGATCGGCAGCAGGATCCCGCACAGGGTGCTGACGGTGGCGATCACCACCGAGATCCAGAAGAAGCCCTTGAGCGACTGGCTCAACAGGCGTGCGGCGGCCGCCGGAATCACCAGCAACGCACCCACCAGGATCGCGCCGATGACCTTGACCGCCGCCACGGTGATCAGGGTCACCAGGATCACGAACAGGTAGTCCAGGGTCTTCACCGCCACCCCGCGCACCGCTGCCAACTGCGGGTTGAAGCTGGCGAGCATGATGCGGTTGTACAGCGGCAGGGCCAGGGCCATCACCAATGCGCCGACAATCGCCAGCACCAGCAGGTCATTGCCGTTGACGGTCAGCACCGAGCCGAACAGCACGTTTTCGAGAATGTGCACGTTGATCTTGCCCGCCAGAATCAGCAGCAGGCTCGCGCCCAGGGCCAGGGACACCGAGAGGAATACACCGATCAGCGTGTCCGGCGCCAGGCCCGTGCGGTTGCGCAGGTAGTTGAGCAGGATCCCGAACAGCAGGCAGTAGCCGAACAGGCTGCCGTAAGGCCCGGTATACGGTTCCCCCAGCAGAATGCCCACGGCCACGCCGGTCAGTGCGGCATGGCCCACGGCTTCGGAAAAGAACGCAAAGCGCTTGACCACCACCAGGGTGCCCAAACCACCCAGCACCGGGCCGATCAGCAGGCCGGCGAGCAGGGCGTTGACTACAAATCCATAGGCCAGCGCTTCCGGCAGATACCCGGAAGACGCCCAGCCCTGGACCATCAGGCGAAAGGCTTCATAGCTCATAAGGCCGGGCTCCGTGGGTGGGTGGAGAACAGGGTCAGCAGGCGGTCCGGGGTCAGTGCCTCTTTCGGCGTGGCGTCGAACAGCACACGGCGGTTCAGGCCGGTGACGCGATCGGCCAGGCGGCCGACGGCTTCCAGGTCGTGTTCGATCCACAGCACGGTGATCCCGGCCTGGCGCCAGTCGTTCAGCAGCCGCTCGAACACCTGGATCCCGGCTTCGTCCAGCGCCGACATCGGTTCGTCCAGCACCAGCAATTGCGGTGCCGGGATCAAGCCCTGGGCCAACAGCACCCGCTGGCGTTCACCGCCAGACAGGGCACCCATGCGCCGCTTGCGCTTGTCCTGCATGCCGACCCGTTCCAGTGCATCGCCAATCGCGGCGGCGTAATGTTTGGACAGCCCGAGAAACGCCGGACGCCGCTGGCACATCGCGGCCATGAAATCGTCGACGGTCATCGGCAAGCCCCGGTCGAACTCCAGCGCCTGGGGCACGTAGCCGATGGTGCCGGGTGCATCCGGCCAATGCAGGCTCAACTGGCCCTGGTGCGGCGTTTGCCCCAGCAGGGTCTTGATCAGCGAGCTTTTGCCGCCGCCGTTGGGGCCCACCAGCGCATGGATGCTGCCGGGCTGCACCTGGAAACTCACTGCATCGAGGATCACCGTACGGCCCAGGGTCAGCGCGACGTTATCGAAGTCGAGGGTCGGGCCAACGCTGGCCACACTCAGGTGTTCAGCCGCCGTCATGCCCCGGACTCCTGAATCGCCCGCACCACGGTGTTGAGGTTGCCGGTCATTTCCACTTCGTATTTTTCCGCGCTGTAGTCGCCATAGGAAATATGCGACAGCGGGTACAGCTTCACCCCGGATTCACGCTGGATGGTGTCGACGTAGCTGGACGGGAAATCCATCTCCGAGAAGATCACTTTCACGTCCAGTTCCCGCAGTTGGTCGATGGTCTTCTTCAACTGGCTGGGGCTCGGCTCGATGCCGTGGGCCGGTTCCACCACGGCGGTGACTTCCAGGCCGAATTCCCGCAGCAGGTAGTCATATGCCGCGTGCACGGTGGCCACCCGCAGGTCGGGGTTGGGCGCGCTGGTGAGCTTGGCCAGGGCGTCGGCGCGCATCTGGCGCAGGCGCTTGCCGTAGGCGCGGGCGTTCTGGGTGTAGGTCTTGGCGTTGTCCGGGTCGAGCTTGCCCAGTTCCCGGGCAATGTTGTTCACCTGGGCAATCGAGGCGCTGATGGACAGGAAGGTGTGCGGGTTGACCACCTTGCCCGCACCGCGCGCAGCGTTGCCGGTGGCGGCCAGCAGCGGCACGTTGGCGTTGGCCTCGATCACCGGGATGTCCGGGCGCTCGCTGGTGGCGATCATGCGGTCGGCGAAATCGTCATGGCCGACGCCGTTGAGCACGATCACATCAAGGGTGCCGATGCGTTTGATGTCTTCGGCGCGGGGTTCGTAGGCATGGGGATTGAAACCGGCCGGGATCAGCGGGACAACTTCAGCCTTGTCGCCGACGATATTGGCGACGTAGCTGTAATACGGGTGCAGGGTGATGCCGATGCGCAGGCGCTTTGCCGGGTCGGCACTGGCGAACGGGGCCAGCAGCACGGTGATCAGGCCGACCAGCACCAGACGTAATAATGGAGATGAAATAGACATGGTCTTCTCTCGGCTGCAACGTGAATTCAGTGACGATGCTGGCGGGTGACACCGGCATCGAATTGCGCGACTACCTGCTGCCAGCCCGCGCTGATCAGCGCCTGGTCAGTGAGGTCGGTGGGGGCGGTGAGGTGGGCGCTGCGGTTGAGCCAGATATCCGGCTCGGCGCCGCGGATGCGCATCAACAGCGAACCGCTGAGGTCCGGCGTCTGGCTCAGGCCCAGATAGGCCGCGTCCAGCAACTGCCAGCGGTGGTCGCCACGGCTCACCGAACTGGCGTCCTGGGCGAAGGGCGCGAAGCCCTCTTCGGCCAGCTGTTCAGGCGTCGGCAGGGCGCTGTGTTCCTCCTGCAGCAAGTGGATTTCATCCAGGGTCACCCGCAGGTCGGCGTAGATGCCTTGCTCGGCGGCGCTGAGGTCGCGGCGGGCGTCCAGTTGGTGGCTGGGCACGGCGGCGATCTCCTGGCTTTCACCGCGCAAGGCCACCACCGTGCCGGCAACGGCGAGGATGATCAGGCACAACAGCAGGACATACAGGGTTTCGTGCCCGGCACCGGCCGGGCGCACGACTTGGGTTGTACGGCTCATTGGGGCTGGATATCCGCTTGGTCGATTTCCACCACGTGGCCGGGGCCGGCATCAAACAACACGTAGAACTCGGCGGAGGGTTTCTTGAAGGTCAGCTTCGAGTCTTCTCCCAGCTTGCCTGGCACCAGGATGGTCTCGTCGTAGCCGATCACATCCAGGGTCACGCCGGGGGCACCGCTGCCATCGGAGAAACCACCGGTGCACTGGATCTGCTCGCCGGCGATTTCCTTGCATTCGCACATCGGGTTGTGGGCGAGGGCGACGGTACTGAAACCGGCACTGAGGATCAGCGCGCCAACGGTGCGGGCCAGTTGCGGCAAAGTCATGGTTTAACTCCTCGTTTTTTCAGCCAGTCGATGGTGGCCGGCGATGCCTGGCTCAAGGGAATGGAGGCCTGGTGCATGGCGCCGTCCCAGCCTTCCATGGTGATCCACACTTCGGCGTCCAGCGGGGTGCGCTCAGGGATCGGCAACGCAGCGCCCATGCGGTATGGGGTGCCGAAGAAAATCACCCCGGCCGCCCGCAGGCTGCGGGGCTTGCCGATACGCAGGTAGGTCGCCTTGACCTGGTCGATGCACGTGGCACACAGGGCAGCGTTGAAGGATTTCATCGGGCCTGCCGGGTCCGGGCGCGGCGGCTCGTTGCGTAGTTCGGCGAGCTTCAGGCTCCAGGGGCCGACCTGTACTTCGCCGATCTCCCGTTCACCCAGGCCGCTGTCGCCGCGAAACAGTGCCGCGTCGGCAAAGTACTTGGGCATGAAGCCCAGGGGCACCAGCAACAGCAGGATATTGATGTGGAATCGCCATTTGAGCCAGAAGGCCCGCAGGGGCGAGGGGGGTTGAACCGTCATGGCCTTGTTCATGGGTTGGCCTCCGTGGTCTCAGCCTGCAAGGCCTGGGTTTTCGCCGGTTGACGGGCTGCCTTGGCTTCGCGTTTCAGCGCATTGAGGGTGGCCAGGGCCGTGCGTTTGGTCCAGATCAGCAAGCCGCTCAAGACCATCATGCTCAGCACCAGGCCGAAGAAGGCCCAGATCAGCTTGATCCAGATCCCGCCAAAGTCCCCGGTGTGCAACGGGCGCATGGATTCGGTGACGAACTCCAGGGCCGATCGGTCGGACAGCAGGTGCGAGGCGGCGATTTCGCCGTTGTACGGGTTGATTTCCGCGGTCTGGAACATCAGCGGGTACCAGCCACGCCCGCCGATGCGCAGGTGGCTGTAGGCGTTGCTGGGCAGGCTCACGAAGCTGGCCTCAAGCCCGGGAATGCGCTGGGTGGCGATGTTGATCGCCTCGTCCAGGGGAATCATGGGCGCCGGTACGCCCGGGGCGGACATCGGCACTTTGTCGCGGGCAATCGCCGGGACGATCGGCTCGCTGGAAATGGTGATCTGGTTATCACCCAGGATCGCCTGGATCAGGAACCAGGTGCCTGTGATGGAAATCACCGCGATAAACCAGATCGACCAGATGCCACTCAACCGGTGGAAGTCGCCCCAGAAAATCCGCGCACCGTGACGAATGCGCAGGGTCGGCCTGAAAAAACCTTTCCAGAAACGCTTGTAGACCACGAGGCCGGTGACCAGCGAGGCCAGCAGCGGCAAGCCCAGCAGCGAGACCAGGTACCAGCCCCAGCTGTAGCCATTGGTGAAAGGCACCAGCCACCAGCCATGCAGGGCACGGGTAAATTGCTGGAAGTTGAACGATGGGCTGATGCCCTGGATCACCCCGGTGTATGGGTTGACGTAGACCTCCAGCGAGCGCCCGTCGGGGTAGCTGAGGTCGGCGCTGAGGGCGAAGTGCGATTCGTCCGGGCGGCTCAGGGATTCGACGATCACCTGGGGTTCGGCGCGCTTGATGGCGCCGATCACCTGGTCGTAGGTGAGCGGTTCGGCATTGTCCGACGGCTTGCTGGCGCGGATGTCCGGGTTGGCCAGCCAGACGATCTCCTGGCTGACCACCGCCAGGGTGCCGGTGACGCAGACGATCAGCACAAAGAACCAGATGGGCAATGCCAGCCAGCTGTGCACGAGAAACCAGAGTTTTGAGCGTGACTTCTTCGACATGTGAATGAGGGTCTTGATCGGAGGGAGGCGGTAAAGGCCCGGAAAACGCCACCCGTAGCTTTTGCTGACGCGAGCGGCTGTATCTAAGTTAAGACGGATGAGAAACACAAAACCCTAAGGCGGATATGAAAGTAAATGTTTCAGATACGCATTCATGCAACACGAAACATGTTCCGAGCCATCACCAAGGCGGGATTGATGGGGCGGGGGCGCTGCCTATGATGGGGTCATACCGTTGAGCGAGCCCCATAATGACTTCTGCCAGAACCCTCTACGACAAACACATCGATTCCCACACGGTGTGCCGCCTGGATGACCAGGGCCATGTGCTGCTGTACATCGACCGCCAGGTGATCAATGAATACACCAGCCCGCAAGCTTTCAGCGGCTTGCGCGAGGCGGGCCGTGGTGTGTGGCGGCCCGGTACGGCGCTGGCGGTGGTCGACCATGTGAACCCCACCACGCCCAAGCGCATCGCGACCATGCCGGATGCGGGCGGCGCGCGCCAGGTGTCGTACCTGGCGGAAAACTGCCGGGATTTCGGGATCGAGCTGTTGGATATCCTCGACAAGCGCCAGGGCATCGAACATGTGATCGCCCCGGAACAGGGTTTTATCCTGCCGGGCATGGTGATCGCCGCCGGCGACAGCCACACCACCACCTACGGTGCCTTGGGCGCGTTCGGCTTTGGCATTGGCACTTCGGAAATCGAGCATTTGCTGGCCTCGCAAACCCTGGTCTACAAGCGTCTGAAAAGCCTGCGTGTGACCGTGGACGGCGAACTGGCCCGTGGGCTGACCTCCAAGGACGTGATCATGGCGCTGATCGGCAAGATCGGCGCTTCGGGAGCCACCGGCTACGCCATTGAGTTTTGTGGGTCGACCATCGATGCCTTGAGCGTCGAGGCGCGCATGACCATTTGCAACATGGCGGTGGAAGCCGGCGCACGTGGAGCGTTCATGGCGCCGGATGAAAAAGTCTTCGCCTACCTCAAGGGCAAGCCACGCGCGCCGACGGGCGAGTTGTGGGAACGCGCCCTGGTGGGCTGGCGCCAACTGCACTCGGATGCCGACGCGGTGTTCGACCTCGAAGTGCAGCTGGATGCCAGCGCCCTTGAGCCGATGGTCACCTGGGGCACCAGCCCCGACCAGGCCGCCCCCATCGGCGCCCGCGTGCCGGACCCGCAAGACATCAGCGACCTGATCCTGCGCCAGGACATGCGCCGCGCCTTGAACTACATGGGCCTGGAAGCCGGCATGCCGTTGAGCGACATTGTGATCAGCCACGCGTTTATCGGCTCCTGCACCAACGCCCGTATCGAAGACCTGCGCGACGCCGCCAGCGTGGTGCGCGGCAAGCACGTGGCCGACCATGTGCGGGCGATGATCGTGCCGGGCTCCACCGAAGTGCGTGACCAGGCCGAAGCCGAAGGCCTTGCCGCGATCTTTATCGACGCCGGGTTTGAATGGCGCCAGTCGGGCTGCTCGATGTGCCTGGCGATGAACGACGACGTGCTGGAGCCGGGCGACCGCTGCGCTTCCAGCACCAACCGCAATTTCGAAGGCCGCCAGGGCGCGGGTGCCCGCACGCACCTGATGAGCCCGGCCATGGTCGCCGCTGCGGCCATCACTGGCCGGCTGACGGATATTCGCCACTTTGGAGACCGCACATGAGCTTGCAACCCTTCACTCGGATCACCGGCAAGGCGGCGCCGATGCTGGCGGCCAATATCGACACCGACGTGATCATGCCCAAGCAGTTTCTCAAGGGCATCGACCGCAACGGGCTGGACCGCGGGTTGTTCTTTGATTTGCGCTTTTTGCCCTCGGGTGAGCCTGACCCGCAGTTTGTGCTGAACCAGCCGGCCTGGCAGGGCGCGAGCTTTATGGTAGTGGGGCCGAACTTCGGCTGTGGTTCCAGCCGGGAGCATGCGGTGTGGGGCCTGAAGCAGATGGGCATTCGCGCGTTGATCGGCAGCAGCTTTGCGGGGATTTTCTATGACAACTGCCAGCGTAACGGGGTGTTGTTGATCACGCTGGAGGAGGCGGTGTTGCAGCGGTTGGGGCAGATGGTGAGTCAGCCTGAGCAGGCGCAGATCAGTGTGGACCTGGAGGCGCAGGAGATTCTTTTGGCGGACGGGCAGGTGATTGCGTTCCAGATCGATACGTTGCGCAAGACTGCGTTGTTGTTGGGGTTGGATGCTATTGGCACGACGTTGCAGCGCAGTGAGCAGATCAAGGCGTTTGAGCGGGAGCATTTGGCGGCCAATCCCTGGCTCGGGTGATGGGGCTGTAGTTGCAGGTTGGCTGCTGCGCACTGCCTGCGTTCGGCTTCGGGCTGGATGGGGCAGTCAGATCAAAATCAAGAGCACAGCGGCCTCCC
>NZ_JACAPM010000068.1:0-19857 GCF_013385695.1 Pseudomonas sp. D8002 | reverse complement strand
GCCGGTAGGCCGCTGTAAGAGCAGAACCGTCAGCGGCCGTTACCGCAGCAACGGATATGTACGCAACCCCGGCACGCTAAATCGACAACCCCTTGAAGTGCTCCTGCAAAAACTCCACACACGCCCGCAACTTCCCGGAGTAGGCCAGCCGCGTCGGGTACACCGCCCACACGTTGGCGCTCTGGGTGTAGTCGTGCAGCACCTGCACCAGTTTCCCTTGCTCCAGCAGCGGCTTCACATCCCACATCGAACGCAGCAACACGCCGCGCCCGTCCAGGGCCCATTGCAAAACGATCTCGCCGTTATTCGACGACAACGGCCCGCGCACGCGCACGCTGTCCTGCACGCCATCGCGCTCCAGGTGCCAGATGCCAAACGCGTTGTCGCGCTCCTTGAGCACCAGGCAGTCGTGCTGTTCCAGGTCGCTCAAGTGCTGCGGCACACCACGCCGTTCGAGGTAGGCGGGCGCCGCACACAGCACCCGCCGGTTACTCACCAGCCGGCGACCGATGTGTTGCCCGGGGATGTCGTCGCCCACGCGAATCTCCAGGTCGAAACCCTCGCTGACGATATCGACCACCCGGTCGAACAGGTCCAGGCGAATCTCCAGGTCCGGGTATTGTTCGGCCAATAGCGACAAGGCCGGTGCCACATGGTTACGACCGAAACCGAAGCTGCTGCACAAATGCAGGTGGCCGCGCGGGCTGTCGTGGGCGTCGGAAAGCTCGTCGGACAACTGCTGGAAGTCTTCGAGAATCCGCACGGCCCAGCGCTGCACGCGCTCACCGTCTTCGGTCAGGGCGATACGGCGGCTGGTGCGGTGCAGCAGGCGGGTGGCGAGGGTGGTTTCGAGAATTTGGATACGCTTGCTGACGTAGGCCGGGGACAAACCCAGCTCGTCGGCAGCCGCAGCAAAGCCGGCCTTGCGGATCACGGTCAGGAATACCCGCAGGTCTTCAGGTAGGGGCACGGTATCTTTCTTGTTGTTCATCAGAAACAGGCATGGCGGCATGAACCGCCAGAATAGCACCGGTATGGCGAAGGAGTTTCTGTGGCAAGGGAGCTTGCTGTGGCAAGGGAGCTTGCTCCCGCTGGAGTGCGTAGCGCTCCCAAAGATCTTGGGGGCCGCTGCGCAGCCCAGCGGGAGCAAGCTCCCTCGCCACAGGGGATTGGTGTTTAAGGGTTACTCGGCGGCGATCTTCGCCTGGGCGGCGGCCCGTGCATGGCGGCCGTGCTTGAGGGCGATGGGCGCCATTTTCTCGCGATCCAGTTCACCTTCCCAGGCCGCCACCACCAGCGCCGCCACGGCATTGCCGATGATGTTGGTCAGTGAGCGGCATTCAGCCATGAACCGGTCCACACCCAGGATCAGCACCATCGCCGCCACCGGCACCGTCGGCACCACCGCGAGGCTGGCGGCCAGCGCGACAAAACCTGCGCCCACCACCGCACCGGCGCCTTTTGAGGTAAGCATCGCCACCGCCAGCAGGGTCAGTTGTTGCTCCAGCGTCAGGTCGATATTGGTCGCCTGGGCCAGGAACAGCACCGCCAGGGTCATATAGATGTTGGTGCCGTCCAGGTTGAAGGTGTAGCCGGTGGGCACCACGATCCCCACCACGCCTTTGGACGCGCCAAGGCTTTCAAGTTTCTGGATCAGTTGCGGCAGCGCAGATTCGGAGGAGCTGGTGCCCAGCACGATCAACAGTTCAGCCTTGATGTAGGTCAGCAGCTTGAAGATGCTGAACCCCACATACCGGGCGATGCTGCCCAGCACCACGGCGACGAAGAAAAACGCGGTGACGTAGAACGTACCCACCAGTTTCAACAGCGGCAGCAGCGAGCCCAGGCCGTATTTGCCGATGGTGAAGGCGATGGCCCCGAAGGCCCCGATCGGCGCGACGCGGCTGATCATCCCGACGATGCGGAAGAACACTTCGCTGGCCTGGTTGATCACGCCAACCAGGGGCCGGCCCTTCTCGCCGATCATCACCAGCCCGAGGCCAAACAGCACCGACACAAACAGTACCGGGAGGATTTCGCCTTTGGAGAAGGCGTCGAAGAAGGTAGTGGGGATCACATGCATCAGGAACCCGGTGACGCCTTCGCCGTGTTCGGCCTGGCCGACAAAACCGGCGATGGCGGAGGTATCGAGGGTCTTCACGTCGATATTGAAACCCACGCCAGGGTGCAGCAGGTGCGCGGCGAGGATGCCGATTACCAGGGCGATGCTGGAGACGATCTCAAAGTACAGCAGCGCCTTGCCGCCGACGCGGCCCACCTGCTTCACGTCGTGCATGCTGGTGATGCCGGAGACCACGGTGCAGAAGATGATCGGGCCGATGATCATCTTGATCAGCTTGATAAACCCGTCGCCCAACGGCTTGAGGTCGATGCCCACCTGAGGCCAGTGGTTGCCGATCAACACGCCCAGCACAATGGCGATGATCACCTGCACATACAGGGTTCCCAGCAGTTTTCTGACTGTCATTTTTATTATCTCGAGACGTTTTTTGGGCAAGCAGATCCCGTCGCAGGCTGTTTCAAGCCTGCGGGGCGGGATCGGTCAGGTCAGCGGTTCATAAAGGCTCAGCGAAGGAAGGTCAGGACTTCGCCGAGCAGCACTTCAGGGATTTCTTCTGCGATGTAGTGGCCGGCCGGCAGGGCCTTGCCACGTACGTCGGTCGCGACTTTCTGCCATTCCTTGAGGGGTTCGAAGCAGCGCCCGACGGTGCCTTCGGCGCCCCACATCACCAGCAGCGGCAACTCCAGGTGGTTGCCCTTGTCGATATCGGCGCGGTCGTGCTCAAGGTCGATGCCGGCGGCGGCGCGATAGTCCTCGCAGATCCCGGTGGCGGTGCCCGGCAGTTTCAGGCAACGCAGGTATTCGGCGAAGGCTTCATCGGTGAACGGCTTGAGCCCGGCACTGCGGCTGCCCATGACGCTGCGCAGGTAGAGTTCCGGGTTGCCTTCAATCAGGCTCTCGGGCAACGGCGCCGGGCGGATCAGGAAGAACCAGTGCCAGTAGGCGCGGGCAAAGGCTTCGTCGGTCTGGGCGTACATGGACAGGGTTGGTGCGATGTCCAGCAGCACCATGCGCTGCACGGCCTTGGGGTGGTCCAGGGCCAGGCGATGGGCGACGCGGGCGCCACGGTCGTGGGCCAGCACCGAGAACTCGTCGAAGCCCAGGGCTCTCATCAGCTCGACGCCGTCGCGGGCCATTTCACGTTTTGAATAATTGGTGTGATGGTCAATGGCGGCGGGCTTGCTGCTGTCGCCATAACCGCGCAGGTCGGCGGCGACCACGGTGAAGTGTTCGGCCAGTTGCTCGGCGACCTTGTGCCAGATGACGTGGGTCTGCGGGTGCCCGTGCAGCAGGAGCAGGCCGGGACCCGCGCCGCCTTTGCGGTAGCTGATGTCCACACCGTTGACGTGGCGCTGGTCTTTTTGGAATCCGGCGAACATGGAATGACTCCTTGTGATGATTGCTTGCATCCTGAAATCACACGGCGCCCGGGGCAAGGGGGAAAGCGTGGAGGGGTTGTTCATGAAGTGTGTTGAAGCCCGATCTTTCAGGCAGTGCAGGTCAACGGTGGGAGCTGGCTTGCCTGCGATGCAGGCAACTCGGTGTATCAGTCGCACCGAGGTGATGCCATCCCAGGCAAGCCAGTTCCTACCGTTGGGTTGTGTCGCCCAGGTGACTTCATCCTTGCTTGAACAACGCCTCGGCCCGCTGGCGAACTTGCGCCTCGGTCAAGTCCTCCTTGCGCGTGGCCAGGAACCACACATGCCCGAAGGGGTCTTTCAGCGTCCCGGAACGGTCACCGTAAAACTGATCCTTGGGTTCTGAAATCGCCGTGCCGCCGGCCTTGATGGCCTGGGCGAACTGTTGGTCGACATCTTGCACATAGAGATGCAGGCAAACGCTGGGGTGTTCTTTTCCCGGGCTGCCGAACGACATTTCGCCACAGGGCGAGGCCATCATGATCGCCGAATCGCCAATGCGCAGTTCGGCATGGCCGATCTTGCCGTCGGGCATGTCCAGGCGCATGACTTCGGTGGCACCAAAGGCTCGTTTGTAGAATTCGATGGCTTCAGCGGCTTTGTCGATGCCCAGGTACGGCGTGATGCTGTGGTAGCCCTCGGGAATGGGTTTGACGCTCATATCGTTCTCCTTGATGGTGGTAGTGGAGGGACGGCTTTTTCACTATAGGCCACGTGCGCCGTGGCTTGCGGGCAGCCGACGAGGTGTTGCCCAGGCAACAGCAAACCGGCAGTTTGCTGCGCCAAGGGCGGTCTGCCGCGCGTATATCGGGAGCAAACCCTTGTGTTTGAAGGCCAGGCGCCTCAGGCACAGAAGCTGCAATGCCTCTGGCAAACCATTCGCCCGAGAGCGTTGTATGTCTGTACTGCCTGTATCTGCCGATTACCCGATTCACACGCCCCACGCCGAGTTGATCCGCGACGAGGCCCACGCACTTGCGGTTGCCCACCGAGTTGCTGCCGTGTTGCTGGAGCAGGACGCCGAGCGCGATCGCACCCGCCAGGTGCCCGCGGAGGTCGTCGACCTGTATTCCAACAGCGGCCTGTGGGGCATCAGCGTGCCCCGCGAGTTTGGTGGTGCCCAGGTGTCCTACGCAGTGTTGGCCCAGGTGATTGCGATTATCTCGGCGGCTGACCCTTCGCTGGGGCAAATCCCGCAGAACCATTACTGCCTGCTGGAAGATATCCGGCTGCAAGGCACGCCCGAGCAGCAGGCGTACTTTTTTGGCCTGGCGCTGGAAGGGCATCGGTTTGCCAATGCGCTGTCGGAAACCGGCGGCAAGAACGTCCAGGACATCCAGGCGACCATTCGCCGGCAAGGCGATGGCTATGTGATCAACGGTCGCAAGGGTTATTGCACCGGTTCGCTGTATGCCCACTGGCTGGCGGTGCTGGCGCTGGATGAACAGCAGAATGCGCAATTGGCGTTCGTGCCGCGCGGCACCGCAGGCCTGGTGGTGGTCGACGACTGGGACAGCATGGGCCAACGCACCACCTCCAGCGGCACGGTGCTGGCCGAAGGCTTGAAGGTGCCGGCGTTCAATCTGTTTCCTACCCATCGCTCCTACGATTCGCCGACCCTGGCCGGGCCTTTCGCTCAATTGACCACCGCCGCCATCGATGCCGGCATCGCCCGTGCCGCGTTGCGTGACACGGTGCAGTTCGTCCGGCAATTCGCCCGTCCATGGATCGATGCCGGGGTGGAAAAAGCCAGTGAAGACCCGCTGACTATCATCCAGGTCGGCGCGCTGGATATTCGCCTGGAAGCGGCGGAAGCCTTGCTGGAGCGGGCCGGCAAGGCCCTGGACGCCGCGCGCCCGGCACCCGATGAAGACAACGTTGCCCACGCCTCCCTGGCTGTCGCGCGAGCCAAGGTACTGACCACTGAAATTGCCATTGAAGCCAGCAACAAGCTCTTCGAACTCGGCGGCACCCGCTCCACCCTGAAGAAGCACAACTTCGACCGTCACTGGCGCAATGCACGGGTGCATACCCTGCATGACCCGGTGCGCTGGAAGTATCACGTGGTGGGCAACTGGCTGCTCAACGGCGCCAAGCCACCGCGTCACGATTGGTCTTGACCCATGGCCGAGCTGTTTAAAAACATCTATTGGGCCGACATCGGCCAAGCCTGCCTGGAAACCCTGAGCATGCTCAGCGCGGCCCTGGGTTTTACCGTGCTGCTGGGGTTGCCGCTGGGGGTGCTGTTGTTCCTCACCGGCAAGCGCCAGTTGCACGAAACCCTGGTGGTGTATCGGGCGCTGTCGGTGGTGGTCAACGTGCTGCGCTCGCTGCCGTTCATCATCCTGCTGATTGTGCTGATCCCGGTGACCACCTTGCTGGTGGGCACCTCCCTGGGCGTGGCCGGCACGATTCCGCCGTTGGTGGTGGGCTGTACGCCGTTCTTTGCGCGGCTGGTGGAAACCGCCTTGCGCGAAGTCGACCGTGGCGTGGTGGAGGCCACTCAATCCATGGGCGCCAGCACCTGGCAGGTGATCCGCCACACGCTGTTGCCGGAAGCCCGGGGCGGGCTGCTGGCAGCGGTCACTGTCACCGCGATTGTGCTGGTGGACTACACCGCCATGGCCGGGGTGATCGGTGGCGGTGGCCTGGGCGACCTGGCTATCCGCTACGGCTATCAGCGTTTCCAGACCGACGTGATGGTGGTCACCGTGTTGCTGCTGTTGGTGCTGGTGCAGGCCCTGCAGATGACCGGTGACCGTTTGGTGGCGCGTTACAGCCGCCGTTGATTCCTATAACTAATGCCTTCGGAGCAACCATGAAAAAATCCCTGGCCATCTTGGCCGCTGTCTTGTCCTTCAATGCCTTTGCCAACGAGACGCTGGTCGTCGGCGCCACGCCCGTGCCTCACGCCGAGATCCTCGAGTTCGTAAAGCCGGTGCTGGCCAAGGAAGGCGTGGACCTGCAAATCAAGGTCTTCACCGATTTCATCCAGCCCAACCAGCAACTGGCGCTGAAGAACATCGACGCCAACTACTACCAGTACCGGCCATTCCTGGATGACTACAACAAGACCCGGAATACCAACCTGGTGCCGGTGGTCGGTGTGCACATCGAGCCTTTCGGTGCGTACTCGACCAAGATCAAAAATATCTCGGAGTTGAAAGACGGCGCGACAGTGTCGATCCCCAACGACCCGGTCAACACTGGCCGCGCCTTGGTGCTGCTGGACGAAGCCGGCCTGATCAAGCTCAAGGATCCGAGCAACACCCTGGCCACGCCGCGGGATATCGTTGAAAACCCCAAGCACCTGAAAATTCGTGAACTGGAAGGTGCGTTGCTGGCCCGCTCGGTGAGCCAGGTGGACCTGGCGTTCGTGTTTGCCAACTACGCCCTGGAAGCGGGGATCGACACCAACAGCGCGTTGATCGTCGAGAAGGGCAAGAGCCTGTATGTGGAGTACCTGGTCGCGCGCCCGGACAACATCAATGACCCTGGCATCCAGAAACTGGCCAAGGCGTTGAACTCCGATGAAGTGCGCCAGTTCATCCTGACCCGCTATAAAGGCCAGATTGCCCCGGGATTCTAAGTCTGACGGCGATCAAAATGTGGGAGCGGGCTTGTGTGGGAGCGGGCTTGCTCGCGAAGGCGGTGGATCAGCCACTGCATCTGGCGACTGACACCCCGCTTTCGCGAGCAAGCCCGCTCCCACATTGATCGAGTTTTACCCCGCCATTATGTGGACGGCTCCAAGAGTTGTGCCCCAGGCCCGCGATCACCCAGTACGTCGTCGTGATTGCGCAACGGGCACGCCTCCAGCGACAGGCACCCGCAGCCAATACAGCCGTTGAGTTTATCCCGCAGCAACATCAGTTTTTCGATGCGCTGGTCCAGGTCCTCACGCCATAGCGCAGACAGGCGCTCCCAATCGGCAGCGTTGGGCGTGCGGCCATCGGGCAAGGTTTGCAGCGCGTCATGGATCGTCGCCAGGGGAATGCCCAAACGCTGGGCAATCTTGATCACCACCACCCGGCGCAACACATCCCGCGGATAGCGCCGCTGGTTGCCGGCGTTGCGGTGGCTCTTGATCAACCCCTTGGTTTCATAAAAGTGCAGCGCGGTAACCGCCACGCCACTGCGGGCTGCCAATTGGCCGACGGTGAGTTCTTTGGTGACCATGAAAAAGCCCTTGACCTTGACTTAACTAGAGGTTTTACCCTGCGTGGCATCGAATCGCAAGATTGTGCCTACAGTGAGAGGGGAATGTTCATGCAGGTATTAGAGAAGAGTCTGAGTTTTACCCAGATGGTCGAATTCCACATCGAGCCTCAGCAGCAATCCGCGTTGGTAGCGGCCCTGTCATCCCAGAGCGAGCGCCTGGCCCAGGGCCATGGCGGCTTCATCAATGCCAGCGTGCAGGTCAGCGATGATGGACGCCGGGTGCTCAGCTACCTGCAATGGCGCTCCCGCGAGGAGGGGGAAGCGGCCTTCAAGTGTTTTGAGCACGGTGAGGAAGATTTCTGGACGCTGATCCGCGCCCACCAGGCCACGGCGGTGACCTTCGGTTCGTTCCAGGTGCTGCGCAGCATCGAGCGCAGCCATGACAACGCTCTGCACTGCCGCCTAAATTGACAGGTGCAGCATGCGCTCGCCCTGTACGTTTTCGCCGGGGCGTCGCTTGTTCACCGCCAGCTCGCCGATCTTGATCAAACGGGTACGGGTCACGTTGCGGCTCAGGCCCAGCAGGTTGGCGGTGTGCACCTGGTTGTAATGGCTGAAGCGGTAGGCGGCGCGCAGCAGCGCATCCTCGACCTTTTCATGCAGGGCCCCGGCCTGTTCCTCGAAGAGCTTTTGAAAGGCGCGTTCCAGCAGGGCTTCGGCGCTGTTGTCGGTGCCGTGCTGGCTGTCGTCCTGACGCTCGATGCGCATGTTCGACAGGCGCAGGTCGTCGCGCTCGATCACCCCGTTGCGGCAGATCAGCAGGGTGTGGTGGATCACGTTTTCCAGCTCGCGGATGTTGCCCGGCCAGCTGTAGCTTTTGAGCTTTTGCTCGGCCTCGCGGCTGATGGTGATCGGGCCGTAACCCAGGCGCTGGCTGTAGGCTTCGATGAAATGCCGGGTCAGTGGCAGGATGTCACCGGGCCGATCCCGCAGGGGGCTGAGTTCGAGGCTGACCACGTCTAGGCGGTAGTACAGGTCTTCGCGGAAATGCCCGGCATTGATGGCTTTCTCCAACTGAACGTTGGTGGCCGCCAATACCCGCACGTCGATGGGAATGCTTTTGCGTGAGCCCAGGCGCACCACTTCGCGTTCCTGCAGTACCCGTAGCAGCTTGACCTGGATCGCCATCGGCAAGTCACCGATTTCATCGAGGAACAAGGTGCCGCCGTCCGCCTCTTCGAACCAGCCGGCCTTGGCACTGAGGGCGCCGGTGAAGGCGCCTTTTTCATGGCCGAACAGCTCGGCTTCCACCAGGGATTCGGAAAACGCGCCGCAGTTCACGGCCACGAAGGGCCGGTTGCGCCGGGCGCTGAGGTTGTGGATATGGCGCGCCACCAGCTCTTTACCGGTGCCGGTTTCGCCGATGATCAACACGCTGGCTTCGCTGGGCGCGACTTGCTGGATGTGCGCCAGCAGCGCCTGGGATTTGGGGTCTTCGAAGACCTGGGCCGTGGCGCGGATCGAGGTCGCAAGAGCGGGCGAGGGCGGTAAGGTTAAAAGCTGCATGGGCACCTCTTCTAGGAGTAGAACGTGGGAATCGGCAGGGACTGGTTCAACGCCCAGTCCCCCAGTTCGTGGAGCTTGTAGTCCACCGGGTCGTGCAAGGTTTGCGTGCGCAGGTTGCGCCAGTGCCGGTCCAGGCGCAGCGAGGCGTGGGTGGAGCGCGCGCCGGTGACTTCGAACAGGCGGCTGCACAGCTCCAGGCCGTTGCGGGTGGCAGCGACCTTGGCCGTGGCGATGGCGATGGCCAGCTCGCCGCGCTCGCTTTCACTGAGGCTCGGGCCCTTGGCCCAGGCCTGGTCCAGCAGTTCGGCGGCGCGTTCTACCAGCAGGCGCACGCCTTCCAGCGCGACCCAGAATTCGCCGTAGTGGTTGAGCACGTACGGGTCCTGGCGAATGTCCTGCACCGTGGATTTATGCCAGGGCCGGGTTTCGGTCAGGGTGTAATTCCGGGCTTCGGCAAACGCGCCTTCGGCGATGCCGAGGAACATGTGGGTGAAGGTCAGTTGAGCGATCAGCGGGCGCAGGCAGGCGAAGGGCGTACTCAGCGGGCCGGGATCGAGGAGCAATTCCGACTCTTCCACGCGTACCCGTTCGAAGCTGGCGCTGCCGCTGTCGGTCTGGCGCTGGCCGATGTTGTTCCAGTCATTGTGCAGGGTGATGCCACTGCGCCCGCTGGGGATGGCCGCGATCAGCAGCTTGCCGCCGGCGCTTTCATCCACCGCCGAGGCGATCAGCATTTCCGAGTCGCTGGCTCCGGAGCAAAAGCTCTTCTTGCCGGAGAATTCGCGCCAGCCGTTGTAGGCTTTGACCACCGTGCGCGTGTCCAGCGGGTTGAGGGCGTTGCCCCAGAACCAGTTCTTGCGCGCGGTTTGTTCGAACCAGGGTTGCCATTGCTCCGGGCGTGAGAACAGGCGAACGGTGGCGAGCATCAGGTGATGAAAACCGAAGACGTGGGCGATGGAGCTGTCGACCTTGGCGAATTCGCGCACGATCTCCAGGGTTTCGCTCCAGCGGGCGCCGAGGCCGCCGTACTGGGTGGGAATGCTCAGGGCCAGCAAGCCGCTTTGGCGCAGGGCGTCACGTTCGGTCTTCGGTGTGCCGCCGCGCTCGTCGCGTTCGACGGCAGTGAGGGCAAATTCGGCGGCCAGCAGTTTGGCGGTCTGCAAGGGTGAGGGCAGGACGCTGTTGGGTTTGGCTGTCACGCGGTATTCCTCATGGTGTGCCGGGGCGTGCCCCGGCAGACGGCAGGTCAGGCCTTGGCTTTTGCCGGCAGGACGTCGTTGGCAATCATTTCGCCGAACGGCCCGGTGAGGTTGGTGACGCCGCGCCCGGCCAGGCTGGCGTAGGGTTCCGGCAGCAGCGGGAACACCAGTTCGGCAAAGCGATACGCCTCTTCCAGGTGCGGGTAGCCGGAGAAGATGAAGCTTTCGATGCCCAGGTCCGCGTATTCCTTGATGCGCTCGGCGACTTGCTGAGGGTTGCCCACCAGGGCCGTGCCCGCGCCGCCACGTACCAGGCCGACGCCGGCCCACAGGTTGGGGGCGATCTCAAGGTTGTCGCGGCGCCCGTCGTGCAGGGCGGCCATGCGCCGCTGGCCTTCGGAGTCAAAGCGCGAGAAGGATTTTTGCGCGGCGGCGATGGTCTCGTCGCTGATGTGCTCGATCAGTTTGGCCGCGGCTTTCCAGGCGTCTTCTTCGGTTTCGCGCACGATCACATGCAGGCGAATCCCGAATTTGACGGTGCGCCCGTGGCGGGCGGCGCGCTCACGCACGTCGGCGAGTTTCTCGGCGACGGCGGCCGGTGGTTCGCCCCAGGTCAGGTACACGTCGACTTGTTCGGCGGCGAGGTCGTGGGCAGCGTCCGAGGAACCGCCGAAGTACAGCGGTGGATATGGCTTCTGCACCGGTGGGTAAAGTGCCTTGGCGTTCTGCACGCGCAGGTGTTTGCCTTCGAAATCCACCGATTCGCCTTGCAGCACGCGGCGCCAGATCTTGAGGAATTCGTCGGTCACTTCGTAGCGTTCGCTGTGATCGAGGAAGCTGCCGTCGCCGCGGTTTTCGTCGGGGTCGCCGCCGGTCACCACGTTGATCAACAGGCGGCCATTGGACAGCCGGTCGAGGGTGGCGGCCATGCGGGCCGAGACGGTTGGCGAGATGATCCCCGGACGAATCGCCACCAGGTAACGCAGGCGTTCGGTCAACGGCACCAGCGCCGAGGCAATCACCCAGGAGTCTTCGCAGGAGCGGCCGGTGGGAATCAGCACGCCGTGGTAGCCGAGGTTGTCGGCGGCCTGGGCGACTTGTTTCAAATAGTTGAGGGTGACCGGGCGAGCGCCCTGGGTGGTGCCCAGGTAGTGGCCGTCACCGTGTGTAGGCAGAAACCAGAAAACATCCATGACAAATCCTTAAGCGATTTTCAGCAGAGAGGTGGGATGCGCGGCAAACAACGGCGCGGCGCGTTCTGCAGCAAGGCGAATGCGGGCCTTCAAGGGCTCACTGGTTATGTGGTAATCGGTGAAGTCGGCCTCGGTGGCGTACACGCCAATGGGCAAGGTCAGGGCCTGGAAGAAACTGAACAGCGGGCGCAACTGGTGATCGAGTACCAGGGCGTGGCGTTCGCTGCCGCCGGTGGCCGCCAGCAACACCGGGGTGTTGATCAGGGCGTTGAGGTCGACCAGGTCGAACAGGTGCTTGAGCAGGCCGGGGTAGGAGCCGCGATACACCGGGGCGGCAACGATCAGCAGGTCGGCCTGTTCGATGGCCTGCAGTTGCGCTTCGACGTCGGCGGGCAATTCCTGGCGGGACAGTGCGCCGCCCAGCGGCCGGGCAATGTCGCCCAGTTCGATCAGGGTGGCCTGGATCGGCAATTGGTCGGCCAGTTCGGCCAGCACCGCCTGGGTCAACACCAGGGTGCGGGACGGACGCCAGGTTCCGCCGGAGAGGGCAACGACATTCAGTGGACGGGTCATCAACAGTTCCTTTTTCAACAGTGGCTCAGGGCAAGAGCAGTAGCAGGGCTTGAGCAAGAGCTGTACCAAGCTGTGCAGCCCTTGACTGGCGTGGCCTCTGTGCCAGGTGTTGGAAAATGGTGGTGTTGTCTGCCTGGTGTTTTGTTGAATGACTGTTGCCTGGGCAACAGTTGCCAGGCGAACAGTGGCGTGAGTGTTGAGGCCATTTATAGAGGGTTGTGTTTATTCCGTAAATGAACGTATTTCCATATTTATAGATCTACATGGAATATAAGGCGCGACTATCAGAAGTGTCGCAAAGGTTGATAGCGACTATCACGGCTGATGATTTTTCACCGTGCAGGTGCGGGAGTAGCCTGTACTCATTGACTTCAGCCCGTTTCGCAGGACCTTCGCCATGAACCGTTTTCTCGCCATTTCCGTATTGCTTGTCACCTCAGTCCTTGCCGGTTGTGCGACACATTCGTCGCCCGAACTGCGTGGCTACTCGGCCGAGGAGAGCAAGGAACTGGCGCTTGAAGCCCTGAGCCGTCGAGGCCTGTCATTTGATGAATACCAACAGAAGAAAGCCGAACTGACCGGCCGGCCACAGAACACCTTCGGTTTCGACCGTCAGGGTGAGATGAATGCCGAGCGCAGCATGACGCTGCACGGTCGCCCCAGTTGAGTCAGTGGCGAGGTCTGAAAAGCCCGAGGTTTCCCACAGGAACCTCGGGCTTTTTGTTTGCCATCCGTTTCCCGGAGCCTGTTAAGCTGAATTTCAGGAGCGTTCCTACGCACTTTTAAATAAAGTGGTCTTCCTTTAACGGCACGGGATCAGGTAAACCATCTTCCTTCCTGATTGCGGCCCCTGAGACGTTGTTCTCGGGAACCTGCTCTGCGAGTCTTTAACGTCATGAATAAACGTCCGCTGTATTTCGACTACGCCGCCACCACGCCGGTGGATGAGCGGGTCATCCAGGTGATGGTTGAGTGTCTGGGCTTCAATGCCAACTTCGGCAACCCTGCGTCCAGTTCCCACGCGTTCGGCCAACAGGCCCGGCAAACGGTTGAGCAGGCACGGGGCCAGGTGGCTGAGTTGGTCGGCGCCGAGCCGGCACAGATTGTCTGGACCTCCGGTGCCACCGAGTCCAACAACCTCGCCATCAAGGGCGTTGCCCAGGCGCGCGGCGTGGCCGGCGGGCACATCATCACCAGCCAGATTGAACACAAGGCCACGCTCGACACCGCTCGCCAGTTGCAGGAAGCCGGGGTTGCCGTGACGTACCTGGTGCCGGACTCCGAGGGTTTGATCAGTGTCGAGGCGGTGAGCGAAGCATTGCGTGAGGACACCTTCCTGGTGTCGCTGATGCTGGTGAACAACGAGCTGGGCACTCTTAACGATATCCGGGCGATTGGCGCACGCGTGCGCGAGCATGGCGCGCTGTTTCACGTGGATGCGGCGCAGGGCGCAGGCAAGGTCGAGATTGACCTGGCCGAATGGCCAGTGGACCTCATGTCATTTTCCGCACACAAACTCTATGGTCCCAAGGGTATCGGCGCGTTGTACGTCGGCCCACGTGCGCAGCAGAAAGTGCTGGCGCAGATTCACGGCGGTGGCCATGAAGGTGGTTTGCGTTCGGGCACCCTGGCAACTCACCAGATTGCCGGCATGGGCACCGCGTTTGCCCTGGCGGCAGCGTCCTTTGCTGAAGAAAAGGCGACCATCGTTGCCTTGCGCGAGCGCCTGCTGGAACAGCTGAATACAATTGCCGGGGTGCGCCTCAATGGCAGCCTTACCCAACGCATTCCCCACACCCTGAGCCTGACGTTCAGCGAAGGCGAGTTCAATTCCGCCGCCTTGAGCGCGGGCATTGCCTTCTCGGCCACTTCGGCCTGCAATTCGGCGAGCAATGCACCGTCCCATGTGCTTCTGGCGCTGGGCCATGATGCCCGCAGCGCAGGTCGCACCATTCGCTTGAGCCTCGGGCGGTTTACCACCGAGCAGGATATCGATCAGGCGGTACAGCTGATCAAGGCGGCACTGGCCAGCGCACCGGCGTTCTGGGCCGTTTGACCCCATAACAATTATTAGTGGTTAGCAGGAGACACGATGAGCACACAGCCTTTGACCCATGGAACGGTTCCCCAGCGCCTGGCGCACACCCGCGAACTGATGAGCCGCGAGGGCATTCATGCCCTGTTGGTGCCGTCGGCGGACCCGCACTTGTCCGAATACCTGCCGGGTTACTGGCAGGGGCGCCAGTGGTTGTCGGGTTTCCATGGGTCGGTGGGCACGCTGATTGTTACTGCGGATTTTGCCGGTGTATGGGCTGACAGCCGCTATTGGGAACAGGCGACCAAGGAACTCAAGGGCAGCGGCATCGAGTTGGTCAAGCTGCAACCCGGCCAGCCCGGGCCGCTGGAATGGCTCGCGGAGCAGACGCCGGAAGGCGGCGTGGTGGCCGTTGATGGTGCGGTCATGGCCGTGGCCTCGGCGCGCACCCTGGGCAGCAAGCTGGAGGCACGTGGTGCACGCTTGCGCACGGATATCGACTTGTTGAATGAAGTCTGGCAAGACCGTCCAACCTTGCCGAACCAACCGATCTATCAACATCTGCCACCCCAGGCCACCGTCAGTCGTGGCGAGAAGCTCGCAGCCCTGCGTGCCAGCTTGACGGAAAAGGGGGCCGACTGGCATTTCATCGCGACCCTGGATGACATTGCCTGGCTCTTTAACCTGCGGGGCGGCGACGTTTCGTTCAACCCGGTGTTTGTCTCGTTTGCCTTGATCGGCCAGCAGCAGGCGACGCTGTTTGTGGCCCTGAGCAAAGTCGACGCCGAGCTTCGCGCGGTGCTGGAACAGGATGGCGTGACCCTGCGCGATTACAGCGAAGTCGCAGCGGCGTTGAAGGACATTCCTTCGGGCGCGAGTGTGCAGGTCGACCCGGCCCGGGTGACCGCCGGCTTGCTGGAAAACCTGGGCAGTGGCGTCACGCTGATCGAGGGGCTTAACCCGACCACCTTGGCCAAATCGCGCAAGAGCCTGGCGGACGCCGAGCACATTCGCCAGGCCATGGAGCAGGATGGCGCGGCCCTGTGTGAATTCTTCGCCTGGCTCGACAGCGCGTTGGGCCGTGAGCGCATCACCGAACTGACCATTGATGAGCACCTGACGGCAGCGCGTACCCGTCGTCCGGGTTATGTGTCGCTGAGCTTCAATACGATTGCCGCATTCAACGCCAATGGCGCGATGCCGCACTATCACGCGACTGAAGAAGAACACGCGCTGATCGAGGGCGATGGCTTGCTGCTGATCGACTCGGGTGGCCAATACCTGGGCGGCACGACCGATATCACGCGGATGGTGCCTATCGGGACGCCAAGCGAAGAGCAGAAGCGCGACTGCACGCGGGTGCTCAAAGGTGTGATTGCCTTGTCCCGCGCGCATTTCCCCAAGGGCATTCTTTCGCCGCTGCTGGATTCCATCGCCCGTGCGCCGATCTGGGCCGAGGGCGTGGACTACGGCCACGGTACCGGTCATGGCGTCGGCTATTTCCTCAATGTGCATGAAGGCCCGCAGGTGATCGCCTATCAAGCCGTCGCCGCACCGCAAACCGCGATGCAGGCCGGCATGATTACGTCCATCGAGCCCGGCACTTACCGGCCGGGCCGCTGGGGTGTGCGCATCGAGAACCTGGTGTTAAACCGTGAAGCGGGCAAGACCGAGTTTGGCGAGTTCCTCAAGTTCGAGACACTGACACTGTGTCCGATCGACACCCGTTGCCTGGAGCCGTTATTGCTGACGGTGGAGGAGCGCCAGTGGTTCAACGATTACCACGCACACGTCCGTGAGCGCCTGAGCCCGCTGCTCAGCGGTGCAGCGCTGGAGTGGTTGCAGGTGCGCACGGCTGCGATCTAGCCCAGCGCTTCGCGCACAAAGTCCAGGCGATCCTGGCCAAAGAACAACTGGTCGCCGACGAACATACTGGGGGCACCGAATACGCCACGCTGAATCGCGTGTTCGGTGTTGTCCTTGAGGGTTGTCTTGACTTCGTCATCGTTGGTCAGCGCCAGGACTGCTTCAGGATCAAAGCCGTGTTCGGTCAGCACTGCGGCTACCACAGACAGGTCTCCCAAGTGTCGGCCCTCGACCCAGAGTGCGTGGAACAGGCAGTCGATGAAGTCGAGAAAGCGTTCGGGCTGGCGCATTTGGACGCCGGTGACCGCACGCATCAGCATTAATGTGTTGATGGGAAAGTGCGGATTGAACTTGAGCGGAACGTGGTAGCGCTGGGCGTAGCGTGCCAGGTCCTGGAACATGTAGCGACCTTTGGCGGGAACGGTGGCCGGTGACGCATTGCCGGTGGCCTTGAACACCCCGCCCAGCAGCATTGGCTTGTAAATCAGCTGGGTGCCGGTTGCAGCGCACAGGCCTGGAAGTTGGGTATAGGCCAGATAGGTGGCAGGGCTGCCGACGTCGAAGAAAAATTCTACTGTTTTACTCATGCTGGATACTCGCAGTTTATTGTTATGGGGCGCGCTTACCAGGGTTCATTCCAGGGGCGCAGGTCCAGCTCGAAGGTCCAAGCGTCCCGGGGCTGGCTGTGCAGGTACCAATAGTTATCGGCGATGTGGTCCGGATTGAGAATGCCGTCCTGATCCTTGAGGGCGTATTTTTGCGGGAAGTTGTCGCGGATGAAGTCGGTGTCGATGGCGCCATCCACGACGACGTGGGCGACGTGGATATTCCGTGGGCCCAGTTCGCGAGCCATGCTTTGCGCCAGTGCACGGATCCCGTGTTTGGCTCCAGCGAACGCGGCAAAGCCGGCGGCGCCACGCAACCCGGCCGTGGCACCGGTAAACAGGATGGTGCCGCGGTTACGGGTGACCATGCGCTTGGCCACTTCCCGCGCGTTGAGGAAGCCTGAGAAACAGGCCATCTCCCAAATCTTGAAGTACTTGCGGGCGGTTTCTTCCAGGATGCTGCACGGCACATTGGCGCCGATGTTGAACACGAAGGCTTCGATGGGGCCCAGCTCGGTTTCAATCCGCTCGATCAGCGCGATAACGTCTTCTTCCTTGCGGGCATCGCAGGCAAAGCCATGCGCCTCGCCACCTGCTGCGTGGATGCTATCCACCAAGGGTTGCAGTTTATCGGCGCTGCGCCGGGTGACGCAGGCGACGTAACCCTCACGGGCGAAACGCTTGGCGATGGCACCACCTGTGGCATCGCCGGCACCCACTACCAGTACGATTTTCTTGTTGTTCGTCATGGGAGATCCTTTAGTAAACGATCGTTTGCCAAACGAACGTTATGCTACGATCCAGCAGGCGTCAAGCTGACAGCACAGTGGAGGAAGCGATGCGATATTCGGCTAGTCACAAGCAGCAAACCAGGGAAAAGCTTCTGGACAGCAGTGCGGCACTGGCGAAGAAAGAGGGTTTTGCCAGTGTCGGAGTGGATGGCTTGATGAAGGCCATTGGCTTGAGTGGCGGTGCGTTTTATAGCCACTTCGCTTCGAAGGATGAATTGTTCAGTTCGATTGTCGAGCGTGAATTGAGCCACAGCCTTGAGCGATTGAATGGCGACGGGGTGCAAAGCCGTGAGCGGCTGGATCGCTGTTTGAAGTTCTACCTGAGCATGGCCCATGTGGAGCAATCCGAAGCCGGATGTGCGTTGCCGAGCCTGGGGGCGGAGATTGCGCGATCTGATGTGGCCGTTCGTCAACAGGCGCAGGACTGGATTTGCCGATTGCAGGTGGGGTGGGCAGCAACACTGGGCAGCGAGGCCCTGGCGTGGTCGATTCTGTCGCAATGCATCGGCGCCCTGGTGGTGGCGCGGATGATGGTCGACCCGCAGGTGCAGGCACAGGTCCTGTCATCGAACTACGAGGTGCTCAGCCAGCAGCTGTCGAGGCTGTGAGGTCATCGACAGTTACTTGCAGATGACAATCATGCTTCGGCTTGTGTAGCCGGCGGGGTTAAGACCGAACGGGTAGTCGCCTGGGTCTTCGGCGTTGTCCCCCGACTTGGCGATGACTTTATAGCCTTTGGCGCCACACGAATTAGCTGCACTGGCGTAGCACTGGTCCCAGGAAGAGGACAGGCCTGAGCAGTTGATATGCAGGCCCTTCTTTCCCCGTTTTACTTCGGTCTTGGTGGTCGCGGCACAACCTGCGATTGCCACAATCATGAACAGCATCAAAATTCGCTTCATTACTATCCTTAATAGCCGCCTCGCTTAAGTGCACGAAGCTGGCTTTGCTCGCTCTCGAGTGTAGCGTTCATGATGTCCTTATCGAAAATCTCCATGAATGACACTGGGTTACGACCTAAACATGGCCTAATTGAGCGGCAAATGCCATAGCTACGTCAAATCCTGAATCAATCGGCTGGAACGAGTGGTTTTGATTCGTTACGCATGGTCAGGGTTGCACCCACCGAGGCCAGGATAATGCAGGTGATGGCCAGCCATTGCGCCAGGGACAAGTGCTCTTGAAGGAAAAACAGCCCGGACAGGGCGCCGAACGCGGGTTCGATACTCATCAGGGTTCCGAACGTGCGGGCTGGCAGGCGAGTCAGGGCGACCATCTCCAGGGTGTAGGGCAGGGCGGTGGATAAAACCGCGACACCAATGGCGATCGGGATCAGCGAGGGTGTGAGGAGTGCGGCGCCCGCGTGGACGATACCTATCGGTGCAACAAACAACGCTGCAATCATTACGCCGAGGGCCGCAGTCTGAACGCCATTGTCGGCGCCGGCCTTTTGGCCAAACAGAATGTAGAGTGCCCAGCACGCACCTGCGCCGAGTGCATAGGCGGCGCCTGTGAGGTCAATGCCGCTGCTGGCTTCGCCCACTGGGATCAATAGCAGAAGTCCGACAATCGCCAAGGCTATCCAGAGAAAGTCTACGGCGCGTCGCGAAGCGTAGATGGCGACTGCCAGTGGGCCGGTGAATTCGAGGGCTACTGCAATTCCCAGCGGAACGGTGCGCAGCGACATATAGAAGAGGAAGTTCATTCCCCCCAGCGCCATCCCGTAGACGATCACCGTCTGCAACGACTTGGCTGTCAGCTTGGCGCGCCATGGGCGTAAAAGGAGCAGCATGATCACACTGGCGAAAATCAGGCGCAGGGTGGTGGTGCCCTGGGCGCCCACGATGGGGAACATGCTTTTGGCGAGTGAGGCGCCTGATTGAATAGAGGCCATGGCAATGAGTAGCAGGCCGACCGGAAACAGTGTCGAAGCCAGGCTACGCGGGGAAGTGGTCATTGAGGGTATTCGTCCGAGGTCGTATTGAAAGAAACCGAGTGGCTATGATGCTTAACTGTTGAGCGTTGGGCAATATATTGCTCAATTAGTTAACGGTTCCTTCCTATATAGACGAATTCCGTGATTGTCGGGATGGATTGATAGAAAAGCTGAATTAAGGGTTGACGGCAGATTCTGGAAGTCTATAATTCGCCCCACTTCCGGCGCAGTCGAAACGGAAAACTCCTTGGTAAACAATGAGTTATGTAGGTTTCGACAGCGGGTTGCTTCAGATCATCGAAGCCCAGAAGGAGTTAGTAAGGCAGTGTTGTTTGGCCCTATTAACGGTTCGATCTTCTCGGTCGAAAGCGGAGAAAAAGAGGTGTTGACAGCAGCGTGTAACGCTGTAGAATTCGCCTCCCGCTAACGAG
>NZ_JACAPM010000067.1:0-12356 GCF_013385695.1 Pseudomonas sp. D8002 | reverse complement strand
AAAGCGGGCACGGTCCAAATGTGGGAGCGGGCTTGCTCGCGAAGGTCGTTAACGATGACGCGGGCATTCTGGATGAACGCGGCGCTCTCAGGTTTTTCGCGAGCAAGCCCGCTCCCACAGAAAAGCAGATCTGTTTTCGCTCTGGATCTTGCCTTTGCTTTTAACACTCAAGCCGGCCTGTAGGCCGCTGTGCTTTTGCTTTTGATCTGATTTTGATCTGACTGCCCCAATAAGCCCGAGGCCGAACGCAGGTATTGCGGAGCGGGTAAACCGGCAGGACGCCGGTTTAGCCGCGCCGGGCCATGGATGGCCCGTCGCGGCGGCCCGCGGAGCAATGCCGGAGTGAGGGAACACCGAGCCTAGGCGAGGTGCCGACAGGCGGGGCAGAGCGTTTTGGTTACTTTTGCGCTTTTCAAAAGTGACCCGCTGTAAGAGCGGAACCCTAAGTAGCCGTTACCTAAATAACGGATATACACTCAAAACAACAACCGCGAAAAATCACAACACTGCACCGCCAACTGCGCCACATTCTGGTTCAAGCCAAACTGCCGATCCCCGCGATGCAACGCCACATACCCGACCCTCGGTAGCGCCGGTTCCGTCACCAGCGCGCGCAGCTCCCCGCGCTCGATCAAATGCGACAAACACCCCTTGGGCAAATAACTCACCCCCACCCCCGACAGCGCCAGCCCGACCTGCACCAACAGGTTATGACTGGTCAACTTGCGCGGCATCTGCACAGCATGCGCTGCCAACCAGCGCTCATAAATCAGCCCCGTCCCCGAGTGCGAACCCTGGGTCAACACCGTATACCCGGCCAATGCCTCAAGCCCCACCGGATCAGCCTCGCTGACCAACCCCGGTGCGCACATCCAGGCGTTTTCCACACTGCCCAGCGGCGTACTCAGGAAGCGCGAATCACTGTAGGCATCAGGCACGATCACCAGGTCCAGCTCATCACTCTCCAGCTTGCGAAACAGCTCACTGCTCAACTCCACCGACGGCTCGATCTGCACCTTGGGATAGGCCTCGCGCAACGCCTCCACCAGCGCCGGCAACCAGGTGAAAGCCGTCAATTCCGTCACCCCCAGGCGAAACCTGCGCACCAGCACTTCACGGGTGCTGACCCGCTCCAGCATGTAGTCACGACGCTCCAGCAGGTCCTTGGCGTAGTCGAGCAACTCGGCGCCCTTTTCCGTCAACCGCGCATTGCGTTTGCTGCGGTCGAAAATCTCCACATCGAAGGTTTCTTCCAACTCCTGGATGCGCTTGGAAATCGCCGACTGCGACATGTTCAGCTTGTTCGCCGCGGCCTCGAAACTGCCCAGCTCGGCAATCCAGTACAACGCGTCGATTTGCTTGAACGTGATCATCGGCCACCTCCCATGAGAAAAATCGATCCTATCAGATAATAAAATATCGCTAAAACTGTATGTTCATCACTCCTAAGATCTAGCCACAGACCCATAAGATCAATCGGAGTTACAGCCATGTCCTTGCCCGGTTCCCGCATCCTCCCCAACCCACCTCTGGCTTGCGCCGAAGTGCTTGAAGCCTTCACTCACGTGGTCACCCCGCACATCAGCGACAACCTCGGCCGGCACATCGGCGCCCGTGGGCTGAACCGCTACAACCGCACCGGCAAGCTGGTGGGCACCGCGCTCACGGTGAAAACCCGCCCCGGCGACAACCTGCTGATCTACAAGGCCTTGAGCATGCTGGAGCCGGGCCACGTGCTGGTGGTGGACGCCCAGGGCGACACCAACAACGCGGTGATCGGCGAACTGGTCAAGCTCTACGCCCAGCAACGCGGCTGCGTGGGGTTTGTGATTGACGGGGCGATTCGCGATGTCGCGAGCTTCGAGGACACCCCTTGCTACGCCCGCAGCGTGGTGCATTGCGGCCCCTACAAGACCGGCCCGGGCGAGGTGAATGTGCCGGTGTCCATCGGCGGCATGCTGATCAACCCGGGGGATGTGCTGGTGGGTGACGAAGACGGCCTGGTCGCCTTCTCCCAGGCCGACGCCGCCGAAGTACTGCGCAAGGCGGCGCAACATGCGGCCCATGAAGAGCAAGTCAAAGCCGAAATTGCCAGCGGTGCGGTGCGCCAGAGCTGGATCGACAAGGTGTTGCAACAGGCCGGCCTGGCAGGCTGAGGGGAGTCATCATGAGCACTGCCTTTCTGTCCGACCGGGTGCTGGGCATCGCGCCCTCCCCGAGCATCGCCGCCAATGCACTGGTCAGCGAACTGCGCGCCCAGGGCCGGGACATCGTCAACTTCACCGTGGGCGAGCCGGACTTCGATACACCCGCGCATATCCTCGAAGCAGCCAGCGCCGCGATGCACAGTGGCGACACCCACTACACCGCCACCAGCGGCACCCTCGCCCTGCGCCAGGCGATCTGCCTCAAGCTCAAGCGCGATAACCAGCTGGACTATGGGCTGGACGAAGTGATTGCCGGGTGCGGTGGCAAGCACATCATTTATCACGCCCTGGCGGCGACCCTGAATCGCGGCGACGAAGTCATCGTGCACACGCCGTATTGGGTGTCGTACCCGGACATCGCACGGCTGAATGACGCGACGCCGGTGATCATTCCCGGCGACGAGTCACTGGGGTTCAAACTGTCGCCCCAGGCCCTGGAACAAGCGATCACCCCGCGCAGCAAATGGGTGATCCTCAACAGCCCGAACAACCCCAGCGGCGCGGTGTACAACGAGGCCGAACTGCTGGCCCTGGCCGCGGTGCTGCGGCGCCATCCCCATGTGCTGATCATGGCGGACGAGATCTACGAGCACTTCGTCTACGACGATGCCCGCCACGTTTCCCTGACCCGACTCGCACCGGACCTGAAGCCGCGCACGCTGATCGTCAACGGCGCCTCCAAGGGCTACGCCATGACCGGCTGGCGCCTGGGTTTCGGTGCCGGCCCGGCCTGGCTGATCGCGGCCATTGCCAAGCTGCTTTCGCAAACCACCACCTGCCCCAGTTCCCTCAGCCAGGCTGCCGCAGTGGCCGCCTTCGCCGGCGACCAGGCGCCCATCGCCGGGATGCGCGAGGTGTACCAGCAACGCCGCGAACGCATGCTGGGCCTGCTCGAAGACATTCCCGGCGTGAGCTTCACGCCACCGGATGGCGCGTTCTACGTGTTCGCCAACGTCGCCGGGCTGATGGGCAAGACCACCGCCCAGGGCGAGCGGATCGACAGTGACACCCAACTGGCCGAGCACCTGCTGCGGGAACACGGCCTGGCCACCGTAAGCGGCGCGGCGTACGGCATGTCGCCGTATATCCGCCTGTCTTTCGCCAGCTCGCTTGACGTGATTGAAGAAGGTTGCCGTCGCCTGAATGAAGCGTGCCATCGATTGCGCTGACGGATTCCCGCCCCACCCGGCGGCCAGGGATGGCCGCTCATTGACTGCCTAGAACAACACTCATAATCATTGATATAAATGAGGCATTCCCATGCACAAGCCCCGCATCGCGCTGGTCTGGCAAATCCTGATCGGCTTGCTCGCCGGCATCGCCATCGGCGCCCTGCTGCACCGTTTTCCCGAATCCCGGCCGTGGCTGGTGGACAACCTGCTGCAACCGGCGGGCGATATCTTTATCAAGCTGATGAAGATGATCGTCGTGCCCATCGTGTTTGCCTGCATGGTGGTGGGCATTGCCGGGCACGGTGACGGTAAATCCCTGGGACGCATCGGGGCCAAGTCCCTGGGCTATTTCTTCTGCATCACCACCTTGGCGATCATCGTCGGGCTGGTGATGGGCAACCTGCTCCAGCCGGGCGCCGGCACCGAACTGGCCAGCCTGCAAGCGAGTGCCGTGACCTTGCCCACCAGCAGCGCCGGCGGCGGCCACAGCCTGGGGCAGATCATTGTCGGGATCATTCCGGACAACGTCATCAACGCCATGGCCCAGGGCAGCCTGCTGTCGGTGCTGTTCTTCGCGGTGATGTTTGGCCTCGGGGTTTCGCGCTTGCCGGCCGAGCGCAAGGACCCGGTGATTGCCCTGCTGCGCGGGGTGTCGGAGGCGATGTTCAAGGTCACGTCGATGATCATGGCCTATTCGCCCATCGGCGTGTTCGGGATGATCGCGGTGACCGTGGCCAACTTCGGTTTCAGCTCGCTGTTGCCGTTGGCCAAGCTGATCCTGGTCAGCTACGTGTCGATTGCATTCTTCGTGCTGGTGGTGCTCAACCTGGTGGCGCGGCTGTGCGGGATCAACCTGTTTGCGTTGATGCGACATATCAAGGACGAACTGATTCTGGCGTTCTCCACCGCCAGTTCGGCGGCGGTGATGCCGCAACTGATGAAGAAACTCGAAACCTACGGCGTGCCGCCTTCACTGGTGAGCTTTGTGGTGCCGGTGGGGTATTCGTTCAACCTGGACGGTGCGTCGCTGTTCCTGGGGATCGGCACGCTGTTTGTGGCGCAGCTGTATGGCATCGACCTGAGCCTTGGCGACCAGGCCCTGCTGGTGGTGACCATGGTGCTGACATCCAAGGGCGCGGCCGGGGTGCCGGGGTTCATGTTCGTGATTCTGTCGGCGACCCTGGCGAGTGCGGGCTTGCCGTTGGAGGGCATCGCCTTCATCGCCGGGGTGTATCGCCTGATGGAAATGCCGACCACCGCGTTGAACGTGCTGGGCAATGCCCTGGCACCGCTGGTGATTGCCAAGTGGGAACGCCGTGAAGGCACCGCTGAAACCTGTGGCGAGGGAGCTTGCTCCCGCTGGGCCGCGAAGCGGCCCCAATAAGCAGCCCGCGTTCTTTCAGGTAGAAAGTGGGCGCAGGTTTTGGGGCTGCTGCGCAGCCCAGCGGGAGCAAGCTCCCTCGCCACAAGGGTGGGTGTGGTGGGTCAGTCGAGGTCCGACGCCTCATGCCGCTCGCGCAGTTGCTCTGACGGCTCGCCCGACACGCGGTTGACCCGGCGCCCACGCTGCACCGCCGGCCGCGCTTCGATGGCATTGGCCCAGCGCACGACGTGCTTGTAATCCTGCACCGAGAGAAACTCCCCCGCCTCATACAAGCGGCCTTTCACCAGGCCGCCGTACCACGGCCAGATCGCCATGTCGGCGATGGTGTACTCATCCCCGGCGATGTATTCGTGCTCGGCCAATTGCTTGTCCAGTACGTCCAGTTGGCGCTTGGTTTCCATGGCGAAGCGGTCGATGGCGTACTCGATCTTGGTCGGCGCGTAGGCATAGAAATGCCCGAAACCACCGCCCAGGTACGGCGCGCTGCCCATCTGCCAGAACAACCACGACAGGCATTCGGCACGGGCCGTCGGTTCGGTGGGCAGGAACGCGCCGAACTTCTCGGCCAGGTACTGCAGGATCGCACCCGACTCGAACACCCGAATCGGCTTGGGCCCGCTGCGGTCCAGCAGCGCGGGAATCTTCGAGTTCGGGTTCACGCCGACGAAGCCGCTGCCGAACTGGTCGCCGTCACCGATCTTGATCAACCACGCATCGTATTCGGCACCCTTGTGACCCAGGGCCAGCAGCTCTTCCAGCAGGATCGTGACCTTCTGGCCATTGGGCGTTGCCAACGAATACAGCTGCAACGGATGACGGCCTACCGGCAATTCCTTGTCGTGGGTCGCGCCGGCAATGGGCCGGTTGATGCTGGCGAAGGTGCCGCCGTTTTGGGTCTTCCAGGTCCAGACTTTTGGCGGTACGTAATCAGTCATGCCACTACTCCTTGGATTCAATGTTCACAACAACTAACGGCAGGAGCGAGCTTGCTCGCGAAAAACTCGAGGGCGCCGTGTTCTTTCAGGATGCCCGCGGTGTGGTCGACGACCTTCGCGAGCACGCTCGCTCCTACAGGTTCTTTTGGGCCAGTTGGGCCATATTCCAACCGCCACCCAGTGCCTTGATCAGCCCTACGTTGGCGCTTAACTGTTGAGTCTGCAGATCCAGCACCGTGCGCTGTGCCTGCAACGACGCTACCTGCGCCGTCACCACGTCCAGGTACGCCGCGCCACCCTGGCGATAGCGTGCCAGGGACAAGTCCTCGGCGTACTGCGCGGCTGCCGCCGCATCGCGCTGGTCAACCAGGGCGGTGTCGAGCCCGGAGATGATCGAGAGGTTGTTCTCCACCTGCTCGAACGCGGTCAACACTACACCACGATACTTGGCCGCGGCTTCATCGGTTGCCGCCTTGGCACTGTCCACCCCGGCCTGGCGCGCGCCGCCGTCAAAAATCGTCCCCACCAGCGACGGGCCAATCGCCCAGAAAATGTTGGGCGCGCTCAACAAGTGCGCGAATTCATCACTCTGGAAACCACCCTGGGCACTCAGGGTAAGGGCCGGGAACCAGGCGGCTTTCGCCACCCCTATGCGCGCATTGGCCGAGGCAATCCGACGCTCGGCAGCGGCGATGTCCGGCCGACGCTGCAACAGCGTAGACGGTACACCGGTGGGCACGCCGGGCAAGGCGATATCCGCGACGCTGGGGGCAATCGCGTAGGTCGATGCGGACTCACCCAGCATCGCCGCTATCGAGTGTTCAAGCACTGCACGCTGCACCAAATTCTGGCTCAGCTGCGACTTGACCGTCGACAGTTGGGTACGCGCCCGCGCCACGTCCAGCCCGGAGACGATACCGCCGCCGTGCAAGCCTTCGGTCAGGCTCAGGGCCTTGGCATAGGCATCGCTGGTTTCCTGCAGCAACTGGTCTTGCCGGTCGATGCCACGCAGGCGGATGTAGCTGTCGGCCAATTGCGCCTGCAAGCTCAGACGCACCGAAGCCAGGTCGGCCTTGGCGGCCTGGGCGTCGCTGGTGCCGGCGGCAACGGTGTCGCGCACACGGCCCCAGAGGTCGACTTCATAGTCCAGCTCTACCCCCACTGTCCCGGAATCGTAAACATTCGGCGGGCTGGCCGAGCGCAGTGGCCGGGTGTCCGACTGGCGAATGCGCTGGGCATTGCTGGAACCGATCAGCTTTGGAAACAGCCCGGATTGCGCCTGGGCCAAAAACGCCTGGGCCTGGGAATAGTGAGCCAGTGCCGCGCTCAAGTCCGGGTTGCTTTGTAGCAACTGCTGCTCCATCGCGTCCAGTTGCGGGTCCTTGTAGATGTGCCACCAACCGTCGCGACTTGCTTGGTCGTTCGGCGTGCCGACGGTCCACGGTCCCTGGGTATGGAACTGCGCGGCAATGGGTACCTCCGGCACGTCCAGCGGTGGCGCAAGGTGGCAGGCACCGAGGCCCAGGGTCGCGACCAATACCAGGCAAGTGCGCTTAGCCATGGGGTTTGGCCTCCACGGGATTGGCGGCCAGCTGCACCGAATCGTCGTCGGCCAGGCCGTCGGGCGGGGTGTCGATCACGCGGTCGGTGGCGACCAGGCCGCTGCCGATTTCCACGCTGTCACCGAAGTCCCGGGCGATGGTCACGGTCTTGAAGTGCACATGATTATTCGCGTCGAGGGTGGCCACGCGCATGCCCTTGTCATCGAACACCAGGGCGCTGGCAGGCAGGCGCAGCACGTCGGTCTGCACCGGCAAGGTGAACTGCACGCTGGTGTAGCCGCCCGGCAACAGGCGGCTGCCGGGGTTCTCCACCAACAGTTGCACCAGGGTGCTGCCGGACGCGGCGTTCACCGCATCGGCAGTGGCGATCACCTTGGCGTTGAAGGTTTCACCGCGGTACTCCGGCACGCTCAGACGTGCCACGGTGCCCACCTGGATCTGCGGCGCCGACGACTGCGGCACCTGCACATACACCCGCAGGCGGCTGACGTCAGAGACCGCGAACAGCTCTTTGCCAGTGGCACCACCGGCACTGATCAGCGCCCCCACATCGGTGGAGCGTGCAGTGACCACGCCGGCGAACGGCGCAGTCAAGCGCTGGAAGCCCTTGGTGGCAACCAACTGGTCGACGTTGGCCTTGGCCGCGACCACTTTGGCCTGCTTGGCAGTCAGGTCGCCGGTGCGCTCATCCACGTCCTGGCGCGACACCGAGTCCGACGAAAGCATCGCCTGCCAGCGCTTGGCGGTGGTCTGTGCCAGCGACTCGTCGGCCTGGGCCGAAGCCAGCACGGCCTTGGCTTGCAGCAGTTGCTGATCGAGCTCCGGCGTGTCGATTTCGGCCAGCAGTTGCCCGGCCTTCACGTGGTCGCCGATGTCGACGTTCCAGGTCTTGAGGTAGCCATTGACCCGGGCAAAGATCGACGCCCGCGAATACGCCTCAAGACGCCCCGGCAGGTTCAGGATCGGACCCTGGGGCTGCACGCTCGGGGTGATCAGGATCACGCTGGGCAACGCCTGGGCATCGGTCCAGGTTTTCAGGTCATGGGATTCGCTGGCGCGCACACCGATGCCGAATACCACCACGGCAACCAGGACCACCAGCCCCAGCACCAGCCAGAGCAGACCACGGGATTTACGGCGGGGCGAACCCGGATTGGAAACGGAAGCAGACATGTCAAACCCCTTGAGTGGCGGTGGTCGCAAGCGTGGCGTGCTGACGCCGCCCGTGCACAAGACTGAAAATCAGCGGAACCAGGAACAACGTGGCAATGGTGGCGAAGGCCAGCCCGCCGATGACCGCACGGCCCAGCGGGGCGTTCTGTTCGCCGCCCTCCCCCAGGCTCAGCGCCATCGGCGCCATGCCGATGATCATCGAAATCGCGGTCATCAATACCGGGCGCAGACGGGTAAAGCCGGCTTCAAGCGCCGCCTGCACCGCATCCCCGTGCACGGCCAGGCGTTCGCGGCAGAAGCTCACCACGAGGATGGCGTTGGCGGTGGCCACGCCCATGCACATGATCGCCCCGGTCAGCGCCGGTACCGACAGCGGCGTGTGGGTGATGAACAGCATCCACACGATGCCCGCGAGCGCCGCCGGCAAGGCGGTGATGATCACGAACGGGTCAGCCCAGGACTGGAAGTTGACCACGATCAGCAGGTAGATCAGCACCACCGCGCCAAGCAGGCCAAACAGCAAGCCACTGAAGGCCGCGTTCATGGTTTGCACCTGACCCTGCAACAGCACCTTGGAGCCGGTGGGCACTTCGCTGGCGTGGGCGGCGATGATCTTCCGGATGTCGGCGGCAACGGCACCGAGGTCGCGGCCCTGAATTGCGGTCAACACCTCGACCACCGGCTGGATGTCCGACTGGGTCACCACCGAGTTCGCGTGGCTGCGTTCGATGGACGCCAGGCCGCCGAGGGTCTGGTCTTGCGCCGAACCGGGGCTGCCGCTCAACGGCAGGTTATGCAGGGCGGCCAGGGTGTCGAGGCCGTACTGCGGGGTTTGCATCACAATCGGATAAGACACGCCGTTGGCCGGGTTGAGCCAGAACGTCGGCGCCACCTGGCTGGAACCCGCCAGGTTGACCACCAGGCTGTTGGTCACATCGCGCTCGTTCAGGCCCACCAGTTGGGCCTGGGTACGGTCCACATCGATCTTGAACGTGGGCAGTTGCCGCGACTGCTGGATACGCGCATCCACCACACCCGGCACCCGCCGGATTTCCCGCAGCAACGTGCTGGCGTAGGTGAAGTTGGCGGGCAGGTTATTCCCGCTGACTTGCACATCCACCGGCGCCGAAGAACCGAAGTTGAGAATCTGCCCGACGATGTCCGAAGCCGGGAACGAGAACACCGCATTCGGGAATTCACGGGGCAGCCGCTCCCGCAGTTCGCGCATGTATTCGGCGGTGGGACGATGGCCTTCTTTCAGGCTGATCTGGATGTCGCTGTCCTGTGAACCCACGGTGCCGGTGTTGTTGTAGGCCACGTTGATCCCGCTGATGGCCAGGCCGATATTGTCGACGATGGCCGCCAGCTCCCGGGGCTCGATCACGTTATGAATGGTGTTCTCGATCTGCGAGACCAGCCGCGCATTGCTCTCGACCCGCGTGCCGATCGGTGCACGCACATGCAACAGGATCTGCCCGGAGTCGACGTCGGGGAAGAAGTTGCGACCCAGGAATGGCACCAGCGCAAACGACACGGCGACGAACGCCAGCATCGCGATCACCGCGATACGGCGGTGGTGCAAGGCACTCTCCAGTGCCCCGTGGTAAACCCCGCGAAACGCCTCGAACTGGCGCTCGAACCCGCGCTGGAATTTCACCAGCGGGTTGCTCGACGGCGCCACCACCGGCGTACCGTCCGCATGATGTTCGTGAGGCTTGAGCAGGTAATTGGCGAGGGTCGGCACCAGGGTTCGCGAGAGGATGAACGAGGCGATCATCGCGAAGATCACCGCTTCGGCCATCGGCACAAACAGGAAGCGCGCCACGCCTTCCAGGAAAAACATCGGCACAAACACGATGCAGATACACAGCAGCGACACGAACGCCGGCGTGACGATCTGCGCCGCGCCGTCGAGGATCGCCGTCTCCACCGGCTTGCCCTGTTCCAGGTGCCAGTTGATGTTTTCGATGGTCACCGTAGCGTCATCCACCAGGATCCCCACGGCCAATGCCAGGCCGCCGAGGGTCATGATGTTGAGGGTTTCGCCGAGCGCCGACAGCGTGGCAATCGACGACAGGATGGCCAGCGGGATCGACGTGGCGATGATCACCGTGGAGCGCCAACTGCCGAGGAACAGCAGGATCATCAGGCTGGTCAACGCGGCGGCAATGATCCCTTCCCGGGCGACGCCGCTGATGGCCGAGCGCACGAACAGCGACTGGTCGCCGATCAGGTCGATATTCAGGTTGGGCGGCAAGGCGCCTTTGTTGTCGGCCAGTTTGTCCTTGATCCCGGCGATCACCCCGAGGGTCGACGCCGAACCGGTCTTGAGCACCGGCAGCAGCACGGAGCGGTTGCCGTTGACATGCACGATGTTGGTCTGCGGCGGGTTGCCGTCACGCACCGTGGCCACGTCACGGATCAACACCGTGGTGCCGTCGGCGGTCTTGATCGGCAGGTTTTCCAGGTCGTGGAAGTCCGTCGGCGAGTTGTTCAGTTGCAGGTTGAACTCGTAGCTGCCGATCTTTTGCGTGCCCACCGGGGTGATCAGGTTCTGCGTGGCCAGGGCAGTGGCCACGTCCTGCGCCGAGAGACCACGGGCCTGCATGCGTGCGGAGTCGAGGTCGATCTGCACCTGGCGGGTCTTGCCGCCGAACGGGTATGGCAGTGCGGCACCGGGCACCGTGGTCAGCATCAGGCGCACGGTGTTGAGGCCCAGGTCACCGAGTTTCTGTTCGCTGAGGCCTTTGCCGGACAACGCCAACTGCACGATCGGCACTGTCGAGGCGCTGTAGTTGAGGATCAGCGGCGGCGTGGTGCCCGGCGGCAGTTGACGCAGGATGGCCTGGGACACCGAAGTCATCTGCGCGTTGGCCGTACTGATGTTGACTCCCGGCTGGAAGAACACCTTGACGATGCCGTAGCCGTTCAGCGATTGCGCCTCGATATGGCGGATGTCGTTGACCGTGGTGGTCAGCACCCGCTCGAACGGCGAGGTAATGCGGCCGGCCATCTGGTCGGGCGGCAAGCCGGTGTACTGCCAGATCACGGCAATCACGGGGATGCGAATTTCGGGGAAGATGTCGGTCGGTGTACGCCAGGCCGCGAGCGGGCCCACAATCAGAATGAAAATAGCCAATACCAGGAAGGTATAGGGGCGCCGCAATGCGATGCGCACGAGGTTGAGCATAGATGTGATCCAGACAGGAAGTTGATGACTGAAGGAGGTACCGAACAGCGCTTCCCTCCTGCCCCGCCCGTCTGTGTTCCGGGCCAACTGCACTGACATCCGGTCAAAATAGAGGCATATGCCACGATATAGCGTTTAGTGGCATACGCAACTAATTTGTTGCAGCATGTGTCAATATTCATCTTGCCGGATTAACGTTCGGTTAACCCTTGATCTGTAGCGAGTGATCAGCCTGTGAAATGCGCACCGCCTGTCCTGAATAGCCCGAGCACCTGTTCCAACGGAGCCGTGCGGCGCGCGTCCCGTCGTATGGCGCAGATCTATGACGAGGCGTTTGCGCCGTTTGGTCTGAAGGCCACCCAGTATTCGCTGATGAACCACATCGCCAATGGGGACGCTCCGAAGATGCGCGACCTGGCGCAGTCGTTGGTGATGGATTTGTCGGCCCTGGGGCATACGCTCAAGCCGCTGGTGCGGGATGGGCTGGTGGTGTTGCGGGTGGATGAGTTGGACCGCCGCAGCCGGCGGGTGCTGTTGACCGACGCGGGGCAGCGTAAATACGAAGAGGCGCGGGTGGTGTCCAGGCAGATGGCGGTGCGGTTTGATGAGGTGTTTGGGGCTGAGGCGGCTTGCGAGTTGCGCAAGGCCATGGACTTTATTGCGTCTGATGAGTTTGCTCGGGCGTTGTTGGGTTAGGGGGCATATCCGTTATTTGGGTGATGGCTTGTATTGG
>NZ_JACAPM010000066.1:0-24147 GCF_013385695.1 Pseudomonas sp. D8002 | reverse complement strand
AGCCGCTGTAAGAGCGGAACCCATATCAGCAACAACCCAAATAACGGATATACACCCAAACCCAAACCCAAACCCAAACCCAAACCCACAAACCACCTTACGGCAGCAAAGCCAACTCAATCAGCTCATGCAGTTCTTCAACCTCAAGCGGCGCGGTAGAAAACAGATTACGAAAAACGGTGGGCGCAACGATCAAATTGATCAGCCGATCCACGCTGGGAAGTGTCCCGGCGTCGTCGGTGTACCGATCCAGGATCGTCTCCAACTGCCCGGTGAGAATCCCCACGCAATACCCCGGCGCCTGACTGCATTGCACATCACGCATCATCTCGCGGCCAAGGTCCGAGCTCATCTCATCACGGTATTGCTCGCCCCAGGCCCGCAGGTCTCCGCGCAGGCTGCCGGTATCAGCCGGCTCACTGTCCGGGCGCAGACGGGCCATCGCAACATCGGCCAGCAGCGCCGCCAAGTCACCCCAGCGCCGGTAGATGGTCGAAGGCGTCACTCCGGCGCGCGTGGCTATCTGCGGCACGGTCACGCTGGAACGGTCCTGCTCTTCGAGCAATTCACGCACCGCCGAATGCACTGATTCCTGGACCCGGGCACTACGGCCCCCCGGGCGGAGGCCTTCTTTTATCGCCATGCGTAAAACCTTAACACAAAGAATTTGCTTTAAGCGCCATCCGGTAGCACACTCCGCAAAAGCAAAATATTAGCTTTAGCGGAGCGTCCCCATGTCCAGCGTTACTTCTCATCGTTCCAGCCTGGTGTTTCTGGCGATCACCTTGCTGACGTTTCTCGCCGCCTCCAGCGCGCCGACCCCGTTGTACCACCTCTATCAAGAGGGCCTGCACTTTTCGGCGGCGATGTTGACCCTGGTATTTGGCATTTACGCCTTGAGCCTGCTGGCTGCATTGCTGACCGTGGGTTCACTGTCGGACCACCTGGGGCGCAAGCCGGTAATTTTTGCCGCGCTGCTCCTCGATATGCTGGCGATGCTGCTGTTTATCAATGCCGACAGCGTCGGCTGGCTGATTGCCGCCCGCACGGTACAAGGCTTTGCCACCGGCATGGCCACCGCCGTACTGGGCGCCGCATTGCTCGACACCGACCGCCAGCAAGGCCCGCTGATCAACAGCGTAGCGCCTTTGCTGGGCATGGCCTGCGGGGCCATGGGCTGCAGCCTGCTGGTGGAGTTCGCGCCGATGCCGACCACGTTGATTTACTGGACCCTGCTCGGGTTGATGATCCTGCAGGCATTGTACGTCTGGCGCCTGCCGGAGACAGTCAGCCGGATTCCGGGGGCCCTGGCCTCGCTATGGCCCACCTTGCATGTACCGCCCCAGGCCCGACGCGCCTTGTGGATCTCGTTGCCGGTAGACGTAGCCGTATGGGCCATGGGCGGTTTTTATCTGTCCCTGGCGCCCTCGCTGGTGCGGGCGGCGACCGGGTCCACCTCGAACCTGATCGGCGGCGGGCTGGTGGCGGTGTTGACGCTGAGCGGTGCGGTGATGATTTTCAGCCTGCGCAACCGCCCGGCGGACAAAGTCCTGCGGTTGGGCGCCGTGCTGCTGGCGGTGGGTGTTGCGCTGATCCTCACGGCCGTCCACAGCGCCAGCCTGCCGCTGTTCTTCATTGCCACGCTGATCGCCGGCGGTGGTTTTGGCTCGGGATTCCTCGGTGCGCTGCGCAGTGTTTTGCCGTTGGCCTTGCCCCATGAGCGGGCGGGCTTGATGTCGGCGTTCTATGTGCTGAGTTACCTGGCGTTCTGTGTGCCGTCGCTGTTGGCGGGCAACTTGACGCGCACCTTCGGTTTGATCGCCACCACCGACGGTTATGGCGTGGTGCTGATCGTATTGGCACTCGGCGCGTTGGTGGCGTTGCTAATGCAGGATTTGGCGAAGAGCAGGGCGACGGCGGGTAATTGATTCGGTAATAATTCGTCACCCTTACGCCTTGGGATTCACCCATGAAGATCATCCGCAGCAAAGAATTCACCGGCAGCCGCGCCTGGGAGGCGCTGGACATCGCCAATATGAACGGCATCACCACCCGTTTGCATTGGACCGACCAGCCGTATCGCTGGCACGTGAATGACGGCGAAGAGGTGTTCGTGGTGCTTGATGGCCAGGTGCAGATGCACTATCGCGAAAACGGCAGCGAACAGATGGCCTTGCTTCAGGTAGGCGACATCTTCTACGCCAGTGTCGGCACCGAGCATGTGGCCCATCCACAGGGCCCGGCACGGATTCTGGTGATTGAAACCGAAGGCAGCGTTTAATCACATATCTACGAAACAGATAACAGTTAGAGATATTACCCGTTATATAGATATTCGATTCGGTTCTACCATGGTCTCAACCTCATGCGAGGAAGAGGACTACACCATGACTTGCCCGAATACGCTTCACAGCAGCTTGAAACCCTTCAGTCACCTGACCCGTCCCCGGGAAGTGATTCGCCAGTTCACCCCCAACTGGTTTGCCGCCACCATGGGCACCGGGGTGCTGGCGTTGGCGCTGGCGCAATTGCCGGTCAACCTGGCGGGGCTGCACGCCGTGGCCGAAGGGCTGTGGCTGTTTACCATCGGCCTGTTTGTGCTGTTCAGCGTGCTGTATGCGGCGCGCTGGGTGATGTTTTTCCACGAGGCCCGGCGCATTTTCGGGCACTCCACGGTGTCGATGTTCTTCGGCACCATCCCCATGGGCCTGGCGACCATTATCAACGGCTTCCTGCTGTTCGGCGTGCCGCGCTGGGGGGATGGCGTGGTGCAACTGGCCGAGGTGCTGTGGTGGCTCGACGTCGCGATGGCCCTGGCCTGCGGGGTGCTGATCCCGTTCATGATGTTCACCCGTCAGGAACACAGCATCGACCAGATGACTGCCGTGTGGCTGTTGCCGGTGGTGGCCGCGGAAGTCGCCGCCGCCAGCGGTGGCCTGCTGGCGCCGCACCTGGCCGACGCCCATTCGCAACTGGTGATGCTGGTGACCAGCTACGTGCTGTGGGCGTTCTCCCTGCCGGTGGCGTTCAGCATCCTGACCATCCTGATGCTGCGCATGGCCCTGCATAAACTGCCACACGCCAATATGGCCGCGTCGAGCTGGCTGGCTCTAGGTCCCATCGGCACCGGTGCCCTGGGCATGCTGGTACTGGGCGGTGATGCACCTGCCATCTTTGCCGCCAACGGTCTGCCCGGCGTCGGTGAGATGGCCAACGGCATCGGCCTGGTCGCAGGCATCACCCTGTGGGGCTTCGGCTTGTGGTGGATGCTGATCGCGGTGCTGATCACCCTGCGTTACCTGCGGGCCGGTATCCCGTTCAACCTTGGCTGGTGGGGCTTCACCTTCCCGTTGGGCGTGTACTCGCTGGCCACGCTGAAACTGGCGAGCACCTTGCACCTGGGTTTTTTCAGCATCGTTGGTTGCGTGTTGGTGGCGGCGCTGGCGCTGATGTGGCTGATTGTCGCCAAGCGCACGGTGCAGGGCGCCTATAAAGGCGAGCTTTTTGTATCGCCGTGCATTGCAGGACTAGCGAATAAGTAAGCAGGATTAGGTAAAGTCGTGGCCTGGAAATACCAATAACAGCCTTCAGGCCACGCAGGAACACGGACGATGAGCCACCCCTCGCAATTCACTTTGCTGCGCAAACGGCGTTTCCTGCCGTTCTTCATTACCCAGTCCCTTGGTGCGTTCAACGACAATATATTCAAGCAGTCGTTGATCCTGGCGATTCTCTACAAGCTGACCATCGAGGGCGACCGCTCGATCTGGGTCAATCTCTGCGCGTTGCTGTTTATCCTGCCGTTCTTCCTGTTCTCGGCCCTGGCCGGGCAATTTGGCGAGAAGTTCAACAAGGACGCGCTGATCCGGGTGATCAAGATCGGCGAGATCGTGATCATGTCCGTGGGCGCGGTGGGTTTCATGTTCAACCACCTGGAGCTGATGCTGCTGGCGCTGTTTGCCATGGGCACGCACTCGGCGCTGTTCGGGCCGGTGAAATACTCGATCATGCCCCAGGCCCTGCACGAAGATGAGCTGGTGGGCGGCAATGGCCTGGTGGAAATGGGCACGTTCCTCGCGATCCTCGCGGGCACCATTGGCGCCGGGATCATGATGTCGTCCACCCATTACGCGCCGGTGGTCTCGACGGCCATCGTCGGCATTGCGGTGCTGGGCTACCTGGCCAGCCGCAGCATTCCGCGCGCGGCGGCGTCCAGCCCCGAGATGCGCCTGAACTGGAATATCTTCAGTCAGTCCTGGGCCACCTTGAAGCTCGGCCTGGGGCAGACACCGGCGGTGTCGCGCTCGATTGTCGGCAACTCGTGGTTCTGGTTTGTCGGCGCGATCTACCTGACGCAAATCCCGGCCTACGCCAAGGAATGGATGTACGGCGACGAGACTGTGGTAACGCTGATCCTCACGGTGTTCTCGGTGGGCATCGCACTGGGTTCGATGCTGTGCGAAAAGCTCTCCGGGCGCAAAGTCGAGATCGGCCTGGTGCCGTTCGGCTCGTTCGGTTTGACCGTGTTCGGCCTGCTGCTGTGGTGGCATTCCGGCGGCTTCCCGCAGAACGTCCAGGCCAACGACTGGATCGCCGTGCTGAGTTACGGCCAGGCGTGGTGGGTGTTGTTCGATATCCTCGGCCTTGGCGTATTCGGCGGCTTCTATATCGTGCCGCTGTACGCGTTGATTCAGTCGCGTACCGCCGAGAACGAGCGGGCGCGGGTGATCGCGGCCAACAACATTCTCAATGCGCTGTTCATGGTGGTCTCGGCGATCGTCTCGATCCTGCTGCTGAGCGTGGCCAAGCTGTCGATTCCCGAGCTGTTCCTGGTGGTGTCGCTGCTGAACATCGCGGTCAACACCTACATCTTCAAGATCGTGCCCGAGTTCACCATGCGTTTCATGATCTGGCTGCTCAGCCATTCCATGTACCGCGTCGAGCACAAGAACCTCGAGCTGATCCCGGACGAGGGCGCGGCGTTGCTGGTGTGCAATCACGTGTCGTTTGTCGATGCGCTGTTGATTGCCGGTTCGGTGCGTCGGCCGATTCGTTTTGTCATGTACTACAAGATCTACAACCTGCCGGTTTTGAACTTTATCTTCCGCACTGCCGGGGCGATTCCGATTGCCGGGCGGCATGAGGACATCCAGATCTACGAAAAGGCCTTCCAGCGGATTGCCCACTACCTTAAGGACGGCGAGCTGGTGTGCATCTTCCCGGAAGGAAAATTGACCTCCGATGGCGAGATGAACGAGTTCCGAAGCGGCGTGACGCGGATTCTTGGAGAGACGCCGGTGCCGGTGATTCCGATGGCGTTGCAGGGGTTGTGGGGGAGTTTTTTCAGTCGCGATCCGAACAAGGGATTCTTCCACCGGATCTGGTCGCGAGTGACCCTGGTGGCCGGCGCGCCGGTAACGGTGGAGGCGGCGACGCCCGAGGCGTTGCATGGGGTGGTGGGGGAATTGCGCGGGAGTGTCAGGTAGTTTTTTGGTGTATTTGAGGGCCTCTTCGCGAGCAAGCCCGCTCCCACACTTGGAATGCATTCCAAATGTGGGAGCGGGCTTGCTCGCGAAGGCGGTAGTGGCCTAAGCGCTGATCTTGAGCCCAATAAGCCCGCAGATAATCAACGCCACACTGGCCAGTCGAAACAGCGCCATGGACTCCCCGAACAGGATAATCCCGGCAATCACCGTGCCCACTGCACCGACACCGGTCCAGATGGCATAGGCGGTACCCAGCGGCAGTTCCTTCATGGCCAACCCCAGCAACCCGAGGCTGACGGCCATGGCGGCAATCGTCAGGGCCGTGGGCAGTGGCTTGCTGAAACCGTCGGTGTATTTCAGTCCGACGGCCCAGCCGACTTCAAACAGTCCGGCAAAAAACAGAATGATCCAGGACATGATGACCTCCCTTCTTAGGTGGGGTCGTCCCCGGATTAAGCGCTTGATTGCGTCGCAGGGTCGTCCCCGCGAAGCCCGGTAGATTGCCGAATATTGATCAGGTGATCAAGTTTCGGACTTGCCCGCCAACAATTCGCGGTCTTCCTTTTCGCTCATCCGCCGGAAGTACGTAGCCAGGAGTGCCCCGGAAATATTGTGCCAGACGCTGAACAGCGCACTCGGCACCGCCGCCAGCGGCGAGAAATGCGCACTTGCCAGTGCGGCGCCCAAGCCGGAGTTCTGCATGCCCACTTCCAGCGACAGGGATTTGCGTTGTGCCAGCGGCAGCCCGAACACACGGCCGGTGAAATAGCCCAGCAGGAAGCCAAAGGTGTTATGCAGGATCACCACCGCCATGATCAGCAGGCCCGACTCGGCAATCTTCGCCTGGCTGGCCGCCACCACGGCGGCGACAATCGCCACGATGCTGACCACCGACACCAGCGGCAACACCTCGACCGCATGCCGTACCCGGGCGCCCAGCAAGCGCTGCGCCACCACGCCCAACACGATCGGCAGCAGTACCACTTGCAGGATCGACCAGAACAACTCCATGAACGACACCGGCAACCAGGCCGAGGCCAGCAGCCAGATCAGCGCGGGCGTCAGCAGCGGAGCGAGGAGGGTGGTGACGGCTGCAATGGCCACCGACAGGGCCAGGTCGCCTCGGGCCAGCCAGGTCATGACGTTGGACGACGTGCCGCTCGGGCAGCAGCCGACGAGGATCACACCGACGGCAATTTCCGGTGGCAGGTGAAAGACCTGGCACAGCAGCCAGGCCACGCCGGGCATGATCACGAAATGCGCGACCACACCCAATGCCACGCGCCACGGATGGCGCGCGACTTCAGCGAAATCTTCAAGTTTGAGGGTCAGCCCCATGCCGAACATTACCAGGCCCAACAGCGGCACGATGGCGCCTTTGAGGCCGAGAAACCAGGCGGGTTGCAGGAACGCAACCACGGCAAAAATCAGCACCCAGTAGGCGAAGGTATTGCCGACGAAACGGCTCAAGGCGGCGAGTGCACGCATGGGGTTGGTCCTTGTTATTCGATTTTGGAAGTGCGCATGCGATCAAATGTGGGAGCGGGCTTGCTCGCGAATGCGGTGTGTCAGCCAGGAAGATATCAACTGAAAGGACGCATTCGCGAGCAAGCCCGCTCCCACATTTTGATCTTCACAAGGCTTTAGATACCTTGTGGGGTTTCTTCGCCACCCAGTGCCTCAACCAACGCCGGCAGGAAGTCGCCAAACGTCAGCATCATCAGGGTAAAGCTGGCGTCCTGCTGGCCCAGTGCTTCGTCGCCGCCGTCCTGTTCCGCCTGATCCTGCAGCAGGTCTTCGAACTTCAGGCGCTTGACGGTCATTTTGTCGTCCAGCATGAAGGACAGCTTGTCCTGCCAGGCCAGGGACAATTGGGTCACGACTTTGCCGGTGGTCAGGTGCAGCTGGATCTCTTCGCCGGTCAGGTCCTGGCGTTTGCAGCGCACGATGCCGCCGTCTTCGTGGGTGTCGCGCAGTTCGCATTCGTCGAGGACGAAGAAGTCATCGGCCGGTTTCTGGGTGGTGACCCAGTCGGTCATGATGGCGGTTGGCGCGGTTTTCACGGTCAGCGGACGTACTGGCAGGGTGCCGATCACTTCACGCAGGGTGGACAGCAGGTCTTCGGCACGTTTCGGGCTGGCGGAGTTCACCAGGATCAGGCCTTGTTTCGGCGCGATGGCGGCGAAGGTCGACGAGCGACGGATGAACGCGCGCGGCAGGAAGGCCTGGATGATTTCATCCTTGATCTGGTCGCGTTCCTTTTTGTAGACCTTGCGCATTTGCTCGGCTTCGATCTCTTCGACCTTTTCCTTCACCGCATCACGCACCACGCTACCCGGCAGGATACGTTCTTCCTTGCGCGCAGCGATCAGCAGGAAATCACCGCTGACGTGTACCAGGGGCGCGTCTTCGCCTTTACCGAAAGGGGCGACGAAACCGTAAGTGGTCAACTCCTGGCTTGCACAAGGGCGCGCCAGTTTGGTGGCCAGTGCAGTTTCCAACGCCTCGGCATCAACAGGCAGATCTTGGGTCAGGCGATAGATAAGCAGGTTTTTGAACCACATGGGGTGAGTCTCTCCTTATATACAAAGGGGGGCATTATTCTCCTCATGGCGTCATAGGCCAACCCTCGCTAAGCCATTGGAAGGCCTGAAAAAAATTATTTAAGAAAGTGCTTGCCAGACTATGGGTCGCTCCGTAGAATGCGCGCCACACCGAAAGTGAAGGGTGATTAGCTCAGCTGGGAGAGCGTCTGCCTTACAAGCAGAATGTCGGCGGTTCGATCCCGTCATCACCCACCATTCGCTTTATGTGTTACGCGCAGCGGTAGTTCAGTCGGTTAGAATACCGGCCTGTCACGCCGGGGGTCGCGGGTTCGAGTCCCGTCCGCTGCGCCATATTCGGTCACCTGGAACGCTGAACGCCAGGTACCACAGGAAGCCCGCTCATTGAGCGGGCTTTTTGCTGTCTGGGGTTTGCTAAAACCATCAGTCAGAAAAACGCCCCCGATCATGTACCGTGATCGGGGGCGTTTTTGATTGGGTTCAGAAATCCCAGCGGGTGGTGACCATAAAGTTGCGCGGCTCACCATAAGCGGCGGAGTTATAGAAGCCGATGTTGGTGTAGTAGGACTTGTCGAAGATGTTGTTGACGTTCAGCGTCGCCGACACGTTCTTGGTGATCTGGTAACGGGTCATCAAGTCCACCAGCCAGTACGCCTCCTGGGAGAACTCTTCATAACCGCCATGGGGGGTGTTGTAGATGTCCTGCCAGCCCACGCTTTGCCAGCGCACGCCACCGCCGACGGTCAGCTTGTCCAGGTCGCCTTTGAGCTTATAAGTGGTGTACAGCTTGACCTGGTCTTCGGGCTCGAACGTGGAAATCTTCTGGTCCTGGTCGTCACGCACCACCTTGTGGGTGTAGCCGGCCTGAATCTGCCAGCCCGGGCTCAACTCGCCGGACACTTCAAGCTCGTAGCCCTTGGTGACGGCCTTGGTGCCTTTGTAGGCATAGTTCTGCGGTGTAGGTTTCAGGTTGTTGTAGTCGTCGTCGGAAACGGCGCGGTTGTTTTCATGGACCTCGAAGTACGCTGCGCTGGCGTTCAGGCGTCCGTCGAAGAAATCAGCCTTCATGCCCAGCTCGTAGTTTTGGCCTTCGTCCGGCTCAAGCAACTGGTTTTGCCGGTCGCGGTTGTAGTTCTCCTGGGGCATGAAGATATCGGTGTAGCTGGCGTAGACCGAGTAGGTTTCATCCAGGTCATACACCACGCCGACATACGGTACGAAGCGTCCGGTCTCGCGGTAGGACGGGTTATTGCCGGTCAGGTGGTAATTGACCACGCGGCCACCGAGCAGCAGCTTCAGGTCATCGGCCAGGTTCAGGCGTGTGGTCATGTAGGCGCCGGTCTGGCGAATGGTGTCGTCGATGTATTGCTGCGGCGCGCCCCAGTAAGGTTGGGGGGCGTGGCCGTGCCAGTTATTGAAGTCGACGAGGTTGGGGGCGAGGTTCCAGTAGCCCTTGCCGTTCCAGTCCGAAATGCCGATGGAGCCGCCCACCACCAGTTCATGCTCACGGCCGCCCAGGCTGAAGGGGCCGCTTGCGTACAGGTCGGCGGAGTCGCTGACGGTTTCCCCGGTGTATTTTTGCGAAGTGACATGTGCGGTGCCGTCTGCACGGGGCTCGTCACCCTGAATCGAAGCCATCAGTGCATGGTAGCCGTTGATCTTGTGGTCCAGTTGCAGTTTGGTCACCCAGCCGTTGCCGAGGTCATGTTCAAGCATGGCGAAGGCGGTACGGGTGTATTGCTCCCAACTGCTCCAGTTGGCCGCGTTGTTGAACGAGCGCTTTACGCTATTGCGATCGCCATTGGCGTTGATCAGCGGAAAACTGCCGGACCAGCTCGAGGCGGTGGGCAGGCTGTCCTGATAGTCGCCGCCCACGGTCAGCATCGTGTCGGGGGACAGGTCGAATTCCATGATGCCGTAGTACACCGGGCTTTTGCGCGAGTAACGGTCCATGAACGAGCGCTTGTCCTGATACGCCGCGACGGCCCGGCCACGGACGTTGCCGCTTTCGGTCATCGGGCCGCTGACGTCCAGTTCGCTGCGGTAGTTGTCCCAGGAGCCCGCGCCGAGGCTGGCATGGCCCTGGAAGTCAGCCGTGGGTTTCTTGCGCACCAGGTTGATCGTGGCACCCAATGAGCCGGCACCCGTGAGCAGGCCGGTGGCGCCTTTAAGCACTTCGACCCGATCATAGATCGCCATGTCGCTCAGGGTATTGCCCGCCGAATAGGCGACGTTGCGCGCGGTGGAAGGAATGCCGTCGTACTGGAAGTTGTTGATGGAGAATCCGCGGGCGTAATAGTTGGTGCGGTCGGTGTCGAAGGCCGACACGGTGATGCCCGGGGTGTGGCGCATCACGTCGTCGACGTTGTTCAGGCCGAAGTCATCCATGTGTTTGCGGGTGACGACGGTCACCGATTGCGGGGTTTCCTTGGGGGTCAGCACCAGCCGCGTCGCAGTCGCGATGCTGCCTGGAGTGTAGGAATCAGTCCCTTCAGTAACGTTGCCCAACTGGTTGGAGCTGACCTGGGTCGGGCCTAGTTCCATGGCGTCGGTGGCGGCAGGGTCAGCTTCGAGCGCGTACACCTGATCACCTTTGATCACGCGGTAGCCGCTGCCCTGTAACAGCCTGTCGAACCCTGCGTCCACGCTATAAGTGCCTTTCAGCCCCGGCCCATTCAGCCCCTGCAGGTTCTGGGACTGGAACACGATAGCCACGCCCGCTTGCTGGGCGAACTGGTTAAGTGTGGCGCCCAGCGGCCCGGCAGGTATGTCGTAGGCTTGGGCCGCAACGTTTACCGTGTCGGCCTGGGCCAGATGGGTATTGAGCAGCGTCGTTGCGAGCAGTGTGAGGGTCAGCGGCGCGCTGCTCAGCAGGCGTCTGCGGGGTTTGGAAGGGAGCGGCATGACGATGGCAGTCCTTTAGTTATCGATATACCTTCCTTGACGGGTAGCTTTAAACAAAGCGGAAACAATTTGGATAATTATTTTTTGCTCTCGGTATCCGGGCTGACAATTATCAGCCACGGCGTAAAGGTTTTCAGCGTGATCGGCAGGGTTTGAGCCAGCATCTGCAAGGTGCGGTCGGTGTCATCCAGGGGAAGTACGGCCGAGACCTTGAGACTGGCCAGTGCGGCGCGATCAAACTGCAAGCGGCCCGAACGGTGACGGGCGATCTCATCCAGCACTTCCGGCAACGGTCGGTTATCCACCACCAGTTGATGGCGGCGCCAGGCCCCATTGATGCTCGCCGTATCGATGCTGCCCGAGAGCCGCACGGCATCTTTGCTGAGTCGCGCCTGCGAGCCCGCATCAACTTCCAGTGTCTGCTGCCCGTTCGCGCTTTTTGCCGCCACGCGGGATTCGAGCATGCTCAGCACCGTAACGTCATCCTCGCGCCTGACCACAAATCGCGTACCCAGGGCGCGCAGGGTGCCTTGGGCGGTCTGCACCACAAATGGCCGTTCGCCATCGTGGGCCACTTCCACCAGGATCTCGCCTTGCAGCAATTCGATGCGGCGCTGCCGGCTGTCGAAATGCAGATTCGCCGCACTGATGCCGTTCAGGGTCAGCGTCGAGCCGTCCGCCAGCCGCAGGGTTTTCCATTCGCCGGGGCCGTTGTGCACATCGGCCATCCATTGTTGTGGATAAGGACTGTAGAGCAGCGCCATGGCGGGAAGGCCCAGGCTGCAGGCCAGTACCAGCGCGCGGACGTAGTTTTTGCGCGCCTTCCCATGCCGGGGAAAGGCCGCACTCAAGGCCGCCCGGGCCGGCGCCTTTTGCCCGCGCAGGGCCTGCATCCGCGCAATCACATCTTCCATGCGCGCTGCTGATGCGGCGTGTTGCGGGCCTTGCTGCTTCCAGCGCTCGAACGCCTGGCGCTGGGCCTCGGTCAATTCACCTTCGTGCAGGCGAATCATCCATTCGGCGGCTTGTTCATCGATCTGTTGGCGAGAGTCGGGCATGCGCGGCTCAGATATCCACGCTGTGGCTGCAATGCAGCAGGGCCTGGATCAGGTATTTGCGTACCGTACGTTCCGACAGCTTCAGTTGTCGGGCGATTTGCTGCTGGGTCAGGTCTTCGAGGTAATACAGCACAAACGCCTGACGCACATTGTCGTGCATGCCTTCCAGCATGAAGGCAATGTGCTCGAGGGCTTCCAGGGTGGTGTGGATCTGTTCGGGCGACTGGAAACCTTCCAGGGTTTTCACCGTCAGCATCAATTCCTGAAGGTAGGCGTGCTCAATCTGCTTGCGCCGTGCCTGGTCGATGATCAGCCGCCTGGCGGTGGTACTTAAATAGGCGCGGGGTTCGCGGATGGCGGTCACCGACTCGCGGGCGTGCAGAATCCGCGCGAAGGTGTCCTGCGCCACGTCGGCGGCGTTATGGGTACAGCCCAGTTTTCGGCGCAACCAAGTGAACAGCCAGCCGTGATGCTCGCTGTACAGCTCGGTAATCTCCCGTTGGAACGGCGGTTCACCCACAGACATAAGGCCCGGTCCAGGTGTTATTGAGAATAATTGTTAATTGTGGGGCCAAGGCTTGGGTAAACGCAATAGACTCGCGTTTGCACCCAAAGCGCCGGTTTGCGGGGTGCGCGGGGTCGAAGACAAAATATTTTAAATAAATTGCATTTAAATCATGACATTACGGAAAAATGCTATAGAATGCGCCCCACACCGAAAGTGAAGGGTGATTAGCTCAGCTGGGAGAGCGTCTGCCTTACAAGCAGAATGTCGGCGGTTCGATCCCGTCATCACCCACCATTCGCTTTATGTGTTACGCGCAGCGGTAGTTCAGTCGGTTAGAATACCGGCCTGTCACGCCGGGGGTCGCGGGTTCGAGTCCCGTCCGCTGCGCCATATTCAGGTCACCTGGAACGCTGAACGCCAGGTACCACAGGAAGCCCGCTCATTGAGCGGGCTTTTTTGTGCCTGGGATTCAGCTCAACGATTGAATGCCCGGTTCGGTTTGCACGGGTGCGATGCTGTTTCGCCCCATGAAGGCCAGGACCACCAACGCCGTCAGCACGGTGAATCCCGCGAGCAGTTGCAGCAAGGTGTTGAACCCCGCGATGTAGGCGCTGCGCAGTGCTTCCAGCGGAAGGGCGGCCGAGGCCAGTTGCACGTTGCCCATGACCAGGCCTTGGGCAATCACTGACACGTCGGCCCCTGCGCGACCCTTCAGGTGATGTGCCACCAATGCGCCCAATACCGCCATCGTGATCGCCAGCGCCACGCCTTCACTGGCCACGCGGGTGGTGTTGAAAATCCCCGCCGCCATTCCCGCGCGCTCCTTGGGCACCACGCTGATCGCCAAACCATCCATCAAACCCCACGGCAGCCCGGTGCCTATCCCGATGACCAGCATTGCGGCGATGGTCTGCGCAGGCTGGTTGGCCAGGCTTAATCCCCACAGGCCCACCGCCGCGATCAGCAAGCCAATGGCACACAACAGTCCTGCTGAGAGCCAGCGGGTCAGCGATGCGGCAATCATCGGCACCACCAGCATCGGTGCCGATAACGCGAGCATCATCAAACCCGCGTCCAGCGCGCTGGCGCCTTCCACACCGATAAACCGCAGGGGCAGCAACACGATCAGCACGATGTAGCAGTAACAGGTACCGATCGGCAGGAGCTGCACGCCAATAAAACGCGGGAAGCGAAACAGCCGCAGCTCCAGCATCGGTTGGCTGGAGCGGTTTTCGACGAGGACAAACGCCAGCAAAAACACCGCCGCCGCGATCAGCAGGGCATCAACCAGCGGCGACGTCCAGCCGTGCTCCGGCGCGAGGATCACCGCCGTGGTCAGGGCCACCAGCATCGCGGAAAACGTCAGTACACCAGCGGTGTCCAGCCGCAGCGCTTGCGGGTCGCGGCTTTCACGCATTTTGGGCGCGGCAAACAGCAGCGAAATACCGGCCAATAATGCAGTGCCGAGAAAAATCGAGCGCCAGCCCCAGTGCTCGATCAGCACCCCCGACAGCAATGGCCCAAACGCCAGGCCTGCACCGAATGTGGTGCCCAGCAAGCTGAAGGCGCGGGTACGGGCGTGCCCGTCGAACTCCTGGGCCAGCGCCGCACAGCCACTGGCCAATGCCGTAGCCGCCGCGACGCCCTGCACGCCACGCAACACATCCAGCCAGAAAATCCCCGGTGCCACTGCCAGCAGCAAGGAGACCACGGTAAACAGCGCCATGCCCCACAAGAAAAGACGCTTTCTCCCATAGAGGTCGGCGAGGGTGCCGGCGGCCATCAACAGGCTGCCGAAACTCAGCATGAACGCGTTGGTGATCCACGCCAGTTGGCTGGGCTGGGCGGCAAATGCCTGGCCGATAAAGGGCGTGGCGACGGCGCCGCCGGTAAAGCTCATGGGCAATACCAAGGCGGCCAGGCAAATGGCCGCCAGGATGGAATATCGGCCATGGGCGGGCGCAGATTCGGTTGTCGTGTTCATAGGGGCATTCCCGCGAGTTTGAAGATTAAAAGACTCTAATCAGGATGCAATCACGGATAAACGGGCTTACATTCCGTTCATAACGGACTGGATGGATGCAATGACGTGACCGATAACTTGAGCGGCGTGATCGCCTTCGTGAAAACGGCAGAGGCCCTGAGCTTCACCGGCGCGGCCCGGGCGATGGGGATTTCCGCTTCGGCGGTGGGCAAGAATGTCGCCAAGCTTGAGGCGTCACTGAATGTGCGGCTGTTGCACCGCAGTACGCGCAAGGTCAGCCTCACCGCCGAAGGCCAATTGTTCTACGAGCGCAGTCGGAAAATTCTCGACGACCTGCAAGACGCCCGCGCCATGCTTTCCCATGCGATGCAGGCACCCCGGGGCAAACTGCGGGTCAGCCTGCCCACCATCGGTTATCGCTTTCTCTTTCCGCACATGATGGCGTTCCGCAAAGCCTACCCCGAGATCGAACTGGAGCTGGATTTCAACGACCATCTGGTGGACGTGATCGAGGAGGGCTTCGACGTGGTCATCCGCAGCGGTGGCCTGGCGGATTCGACCCTGATGGCCCGCAAGCTGGGGCCGTTCAGGTTTGTGCTGTGTGCATCGCCCCAATACCTACGAGCCAACGGCCGGCCAGAATCCCTGAGCGAACTTGAGCATCACCCGTGCTTGCGTTACCGCTTCGCCACCACCGGCAAAATCATGGACTGGACCTTGTCCGCCAACCCGGCCATCACCCAATTGCGCCTGCCCACCGCGCTGACCCTGAACAACATGGAGGCCATGCTCCGGGCCGCGATGGACGGCCATGGGATTGCCTACGTGCCGGACTTCCTGGCGCGCGAAGCCCTCGCCCAGGGCCAGCTGGAAACCGTGCTCGACGGCCATTCCGATGACCAGGGCCAGTTCTGGGCCCTGTGGCCGTCCAGCCGGCACCTCTCGCCGAAAATTCGCGTGTTTGTCGACTTCGCCGCCGCGCACCTGTTCACAAGCCCACCAGTCGGTAGCCCACCTGCAACTCGGTGATGAAGTACTGCGGCTGGGCCGGGTCCGCCTCCAGCTTCTGCCGCAGGTGCGCCATGTGCACCCGCAGGTAGTGGGCGCGGTCCACGTAATCCAGGCCCCACACCTCGAGCAATAACTGCCGATGGGTCAGCACCCGGCTCTGCCCGCGAATCATCGCGCACAGCAGGCGGTATTCGATGGGCGTCAGGTGCACCGGCAGGCCTTGGCGCCACACTTCATGGGTCGCCAGGTCCACCTCGATATCGCCAAACGCCACCTTGCTGGTGGCCGCCACGGTGCCGGTCTGCCCATGACGGCGTAGTTGCGCACGGATGCGCGCGAGCAACTCGGGTACGCCGAAGGGTTTGGTCAGGTAGTCATCGGCGCCGGCGTCCAGGGCGGCGACTTTTTCCTCTTCGCGATCCCGTGCCGACAACACCAGGATCGGCACCGCCAACCATCCCCGCAGCTCGCTGATCAGCTGTTTGCCGTCGCCGTCCGGCAGGCCGAGGTCGACGATCACCAGGTCCGGCTGACGGCTGGAAGCGTGGATCAACGCGCGTTTGACGCTGTCGGCCTCGAACACCTGGAAGCCCTCATCCTGCAGGGCGATGCCGACAAAACGGCGGATGTTGGCCTCGTCTTCAACAATCAGAATGCGTGCAGTGCTCATAGGGCGTCCATTGGGGGCGGGGTGCCCGCCGGTAAAGTGATGACGAAATGCATGCCGCGCTCGCTGCCGGGTCTGGCTTCGATGCGCCCGCCGTGGGCTTCGACGATGCGCTTGGCCAGGGCCAGGCCCAGGCCGATTCCGGCGACCGAGGATTCCTGCTGGCCACGGGCAAACGGTTCGAACAGATTGGCCGGCGCGCTGCCCGGGCCGGTGTCGCTGACTTCCAGCAGGATGCTGTCGGAAACGGAACGGGCGGTAACGGTGATGACCGTGCCAGGCGGGGTGTATTTGGCGGCGTTGTCCAGCAGGTTGACCAGCACCCGTTCGATCAGCAGCGCGTCGACTTCCACCAGCGGTAATTGCGGGTCCAGCGTCGTGTTCACCACATGCCGGGCCAGTGGTTCACGCAACTGGCGCAGGGCGCTGCCGACGATCTCTTCCAGCAAATGCCATTGCCGGTTGAGTCGCACACCGCGCTCCTGCATGCGGGCCATGTCCAGCAAGTTTTCGATCAAGCGTTGCATCGAAGTCGCCTGCTCATGAATACCGTGCAGCAACGCGGTCAGCGGCCCCGGCGGCGCATGGGGCAGGGCGGTGTCGGCGGCGCCGATCAGTGTGGTCAGGGGAGTGCGCAGGTCGTGGGAAATCGCCGCGAGCAAGGTGTTGCGCATTTTCTCGCCTTCCATCTGCACCATCGTGCTTTGCGCCACTTCGACGAAGTGCACGCGCTCCAGGGCAATTGCCAATTGGCTCATGCAGGCTTCCAGCAGGCGGCGCTCTTCGGGCTCGTTGAGGCGTTCGCTTTGCGCCAGTTCCAGCACCAGCACACCGCGCACGCGCATCGGCGCCTTGAGCGGCAGGTAGCAGCCCTTGGCGGCGGACAAGGTGTCGGTGCCCTGGCCGGCGGACTGGCCGTGGTCGTAGGTCCATTGGGCGATGCTGTCGTCGATCGGCAGCCCACCTGCGCCCACGCTGTGCACGCCGTCGGCGGCGTCCGGCAAGGCCAGGCCGACCCGTGCCTCGAACACGCCGCTGAAAGTGCGCAGCGCCACTTCGCTGATCTGCTCCACGGTCAACGCGGCCGACAGGTCCCGGGCCAGGCGTGCCAGTGATGTGGCGCGGCGTTCTCGCGCGGCGGCGGTGCGCGCTTCGTGGCGCAGGCGTGCGGTGAGCTGCCCGGTGATCAGGGCGATGCCGAGCATCAGCGCGAAGGTGAAGAAATACTGTGTGTCGTTGACGGTAAACGAGTAGCGCGGCTGGACGAAAAAGAAGTCGAAACACAGCACCGCGAGCATCGCTGCCCACACGCCGGGGCCGCGTCCAAACCGCAGGGCCACCAGCACCACCGTGAGCAGGAACAGCATCACCACGTTGGCCAGGTCGAACACCTGCAGCAGCAGCGCGGCGATGGCGCTGGCGGTGAAACAGGCGAGTGTGGACCAGAGGTAGGCCAGGGTTCTGCCGGGCGCTGGCGTAGGTTTTTCAATGGCAGGAACAGTGCCAGGCAACACGCCATGGGCGATCACGATCTGGTCGATCTGCGGATGGTGCCGGCTGATCCGGTCGCTCACCGACTGATGCCAGAACCGCCATGCCCGGCGCGGGTGATGGCCGAGCACCAGGCGATTGGCGTTGTGTTCCCGGGCACAGGCGGCCAGTGCTTCGGCGACGTCCATGCCCGGTAGCGTAGCGGTGTCGGCGCCGAATTCGCTGGCCAGCGCCAGGGTTTTCATCGCCGTGAGATAACGCTTGGCGCCGCGGCCCTGGGCTGCGGCGACGTGCACCACGATCCAGTCCGCCTCGAGCTTTTGCGCCAGGCGCGCGGCTTCTCGCACCAGGCGTTCATCACCGGCGTCACCGGCCACGCCTACCAGCAATCGCTCGCGGGCGGGCCACAGGGTCTTGATCGACTGTTCGCGACGGTACACGCGCATCTGCGTGTCGACCCGGTCGGCCGTGCGGCGCAGGGCCAGTTCCCGCAGGGCGAGCAGGTTGCCCTTGCGGAAAAAGTGCCGCGACGCACGTTCGGCCTGAGGGCCCAGGTACACCTTGCCGTCCTTCAAGCGTTGCAGCAGATCATCCGGCGGCAGGTCCACGACGACCACTTCGTGGGCATTGTCGAACACGTGGTCCGGTACGGTTTCCCGCACGCGAATGCCGATGATCCCACTCACCAGATCGTTAAGGCTTTCCAGGTGCTGGACGTTGAGGGTGGTCCACACGTCGATGCCGGCGCTGAGCAGTTCTTCCACGTCTTGCCAGCGTTTCGGGTGGCGCGAGCCGGGCACGTTGCTGTGGGCCAGTTCATCCACCAGCAGCACGGCGGGATGGCGTTGCAGGGCGGCGTCGAGGTCGAATTCGGTGAGGGTGAAATCGTGATGCAGGCGGTGGGCGCGGGGCAGTTGTTCGAGGCCGTTGAGCAGGTTGGCGGTTTCCTGGCGGCCGTGGGTTTCCACCACGCCGGCGAGTACGTCGCGCCCCAGGCTGAGTTCCCGTTGCGCCGCATCGAGCATGGCGCAGGTCTTGCCCACCCCGGCGTTGGAGCCGAAGTAGATACGCAGTTTGCCGCGCAAGGCGGCCTGTTCTTCCTGCTGGACCCGGGCGAGGAGGGCGTCGGGGTCGGGGCGTTCTTCGTTTAATGCGGGCATGTCATTCCTGGTCAATGCGGTTCAATGGTGGGAGCGGGCTTGCTCGCGAAAGCGGTGTGTCAGTGACAGTCGAGTTGGCTGACACTCCGTATTCGCGAGCAAGCCCGCTCCCACATTGGGTTTGCGGTGCTACACGAGACCCAGCCCGGTCAGCACCAGATCAATCAGCTTGATCCCGGCAAACGGCACCAGCACCCCGCCCAGGCCATAGATCAGCAGGTTGCGATTGAGCAATGCCGCCGCGCCAATCGCCCGGTACGTCACGCCGCGCAGGGCCAACGGAATCAGCGCCACGATGATCAACGCGTTGAAAATCACCGCACTGAGGATCGCCGAGTTGGGGCTGGTCAGGTGCATCACGTTCAGCGCGCCGAGCTGCGGATAGGTCGCGACAAACGCGGCCGGGATGATCGCGAAATATTTCGCCACGTCATTCGCCACGCTGAAGGTGGTCAGTGCGCCACGGGTCATCAGCATCTGCTTGCCCACCTCGACCACTTCGATCAGCTTGGTCGGGTTGCTGTCGAGGTCGACCATGTTGCCGGCCTCTTTCGCTGCCTGGGTGCCGCTGTTCATCGCCACCGCCACGTCGGCCTGGGCCAGTGCCGGGGCGTCGTTGGTGCCGTCGCCGGTCATGGCCACGAGCTTGCCCTGGGCCTGGTAGTCGCGGATCAGCTGCAGCTTGTCTTCCGGGCGCGCCTCGGCGAGGAAGTCATCCACGCCGGCTTCCACCGCAATCGCGGCGGCGGTCAGGCGGTTGTCGCCGGTGATCATCACGGTCTTGATGCCCATGCGCCGCAATTCGGCGAAGCGCTCCTTGATGCCGCCCTTGACCACGTCCTTGAGCTCCACCACGCCGAGTGCCTTGGCCCCGTCCGAGACCACCAGCGGAGTGCTGCCGCGTCGCGATACTTCGTCGACCTTGGCCTGCAATGCAGCCGGAAAGCTCCCGCCGAGTGCTTCGATATGACTGCGGATCGCATCTGCTGCACCCTTGCGAATACCGCGGCCTTCGGGCAGGTCGACGCCGCTCATGCGGGTCTGTGCAGTGAAGTGCACAAAGCTTGCGCCGAGGGCGTTGATGTCCCGCGCGCGGATGTCGAACTTCTGCTTGGCCAGCACCACGATGCTGCGGCCTTCCGGGGTTTCGTCGGCCAGGGACGCCAGTTGCGCCGCGTCGGCCAGTTCAGCTTCCTTGACCCCCGGTGCCGGCAGGAAACTGCTGGCCTGGCGATTGCCCAACGTGATGGTGCCGGTCTTGTCCAACAGCAACACGTCGATGTCACCCGCCGCCTCAACGGCGCGGCCGGAAGTGGCGATCACATTCGCCGACATCATGCGGCTCATGCCCGCCACGCCGATGGCCGAGAGCAGGCCGCCGATGGTGGTGGGAATCAGGCACACCAGCAACGCCACCAGCACCGTGGCGCTGATCACGTTGCCACTGCCACTCATGGCCACGGCGAAGATCGAGTACGGGCTCAGCGTGGCGATCACCAGCAGGAACAACAGGGTCAGGCCCACCAGCAAAATTGTCAGGGCGACTTCGTTGGGCGTTTTCTGACGCTTGGCGGATTCGACCATCGAGATCATGCGGTCGAGGAACGACTCGCCCGGGTTGACGCTGATGCGCACCACCAGCCAGTCCGACAGCACCCGCGTGCCGCCGGTGACCGAGGAAAAGTCGCCGCCGGCCTCGCGAATCACCGGTGCCGATTCGCCGGTGATTGCGCTTTCATCCACCGAGGCCACGCCTTCGATCACCACGCCGTCCAGCGGCACCAGGTCGCCGGCTTCGATCAACACCACCTGGTCTTTGCGCAACAGCGTGGCTTCGGTCGGCAGCCATGGGGCGCCGTGTTTGGGTTGTTGCAGCAACTTGGCCAGGGTCTGGCGCTTCATCCCGCGCAGGCTGGCGGCCTGGGCACGGCTGCGGCCTTCGGCCAGGGCCTCGGCAAAGTTGGCGAACAGCACGGTAAACCACAGCCACAAACAGATGCTGAGGATAAAGCCGCTGGGCGCTTCACCCTGGCCACCCAAGGACTGGAACCACAGCAGCGTGGTGAGGAGGCTGCCCAGGTACACGACGAACATCACCGGGTTTTTCCACTGCGCCTGGGGCAGCAGTTTCTTGAACGCATTCCCGCAGGCGGTGAGCACGATGGCGCGATCAAACAGAGGTAAACGAGCATTCTTGATCATGGGGGAATCTCTTACTCACTGGCCGCAATGGGGGGCTGGCGCAGAGGCAGACGGGCGTCCAGCGCGAGGTTGAGTTGCAGCACATTGACTCGTGGTTCGCCGAGCAAACCGAGGGTGCGGGCAGCGGTGTTTTCGTTCACCAGTTGCAGCAGTTCGGCTTCGGGGATCTGTCGCAGGCGGGCGACCCGGGCCAGCTGGATGCGTGCGTTGGCCACGGAGATATGCGGGTCCAGGCCGGAGGCGGAAGCGGTGACCGCATCCACCGGCACCTGGGCCTCGGCGGCGAGGCCGTTGTCCTGGCGGTAGGCTTTAACCCGGGCCGCGACCTGGTCCACCAGTTTCTGGCTGGTAGGGCCCAGGTTGCTGGCGCCGCTGGAACCGGCGTTGTACGGCTGGGAGACACTTTTGCTCGGGTCTTGCGGGTCGGCACCGAGGGTCATGCTCGGGCGGCCGTGGAAGTAGCCGGGCCTGGTGAAGTCCTGGCCGATCAACGCCGAGCCGATCACCAATCCGTCGCGTTCAATCAGCGAGCCCTGGGCCTGGAACGGGAACAGCAACTGCGCGGCAAAGGTGGTGAAGACCGGGTAGGCGAGGCCGGTCAGCGCCATGAAAAACACTGCCGAAACCAGCACCGGGCGCAACAGCCCTTTGAATATCGATTGAGTCGTCATCAACGTGTCCTTAGTTGTACGTCTGGCCGGACAGCAACTGCAGTTGCTCCACCAGCGGACCGAGCGCGAGCGCCGGCAGGAAAGTCAGGCCGCCCACCACCAGCACCACAAACACCACCAGCACCATGAACAGCGGGGTTGCGGTAGGGATGGTGCCGGCGCCGGCAGGCACGGTCTTTTTCATCGCCAGGGAACCGGCCACGGCGAGCATCGGCAGCATGGTGAAGAAGCGCCCGACCAGCATCGCCAGGCCAATGGTGGTGTTGAAGAACGGCGTATTGGCGTTCAGCCCGGCGAACGCCGAACCGTTGTTGGCGGTGCCCGAGGTGTAGGCGTAGAGCACCTCGCTGAAACCGTGGGGGCCGAGGTTATTCAGGCTGGCCATGGTGTCGGGCCACAGGGCGGCGAGGGCGGTGAAACCGAGGATGCTGATGGGGTGCGCGAGCACCGAGAGCATCACCAGTTTTATCTCCCGAGCCTCGATCTTCTTGCCGAGGAATTCCGGGCTGCGGCCGATCATCATGCCCACCAGGAACACCGTCAGCAGCGCGTACTGGATCAGGTTGATAAAGCCCACGCCGTCGCCGCCGAACACGCAGTTGAGCATCATCTGCGCCAGGGGCACGAAGCCGCCCATGGGGGTCAATGAGTCATGCATCGCGTTGACCGAACCGGTGGTGGCCGCGGTGGTGGTGGCGATAAACAGGCTACTGTCGGCGATGCCGAAACGCAGTTCCTTGCCTTCCATATTGCCGCCGCTTTGTTCGATGGACAGCGCCTGGTTGGCACCGGCCTGGGTCAGCAGCGGGTTGCCGTTTTGCTCGGCGCCGTACACCAGCGCGAGAAAGCCTAAGAACATCACCAGGAAGGTGCCGAAAAACACCCAGCCCTGACGGCGTTGGAGCAGCATGCTGCCGAAGGTGTAGGTCAGCGCCGACGGGATCAGCAACATGCTGAGGATGTGCAGGGCGTTGGTCAGCGGGGTCGGGTTTTCGAACGGGTGCGCGGCGTTCATGCTGAAGAAGCCGCCGCCGTTGGTGCCGATATGCTTGATCGATTCAAAGCTCGCCACGGCGCCGACAATCAGTTGTTGCTGCGCGCCTTCCAGGGTGGTGGCCAGGGCTTGGGAGGAAAAGGTCTGCGGCATGCCTTGCCACACATACACCAGGGCCATGCCCACGCACAGCGGCAGCATCACGCGGTACAGGGTGCGAGTGAAGTCGACCCAGAAGTTGCCGATATCCGCCGAGCTTGAGCGGCTCAAGCCACGGATAAAGCCCGCAGCGGCGACCACGCCCGAGGTGGCGCCGACGAACATCAGGAAGGTGATTACTGCCATCTGGCTGAAGTTCGACAGGCTGGTTTCGCCCGAGTACGCCTGCCAGTTGGTGTTGGTGATAAAGGAAGCGGCGGTATTGAACGCCAGGTCCGGGGTTTGTGCGGCCAGCCCGAGCGGGTTGATCGGCATGACGGCCTGTAACCGCAGGATGAGATAGCCGAGCAGCATCATCGCGGCGTTCGACAGCAACAGGGCCGAACCGTAGCGGGCCCAGCTCATGGTTTCCAGCGGGTCGATGCCCAGCAGGCGATAGGTATAACGTTCCGGCAGGGCGTGGCGGGTTCCGGTAAACACCCGGGTCAGCCACTTGCCCATCAGCACGGCGAGCCCGGTCATCAACCCCAGGACCAGCGCAAATTCCAGCAAAGTGCTTAGCATGTCGAGGCTCCGTTCAAATCTTGCCCATGGCGACAATGGCCATGGTTGTCGCGGCGAAAAACACCAGGGAGAGGCCTACAAAAATCATGTCGTACATGGTGGGGCTCCCTAGAACTTTTCGGCGCGAATGAGGGCGTAGCCCAGATAAGCGAACAGCCCGACGGCGCATAGGCCGCTGGCGATATAGATGAACTTGAGTGTGAGCACGGTGGAACTCCCCTGATTAATAAGCCGCGATTGCGGACGCGGGGAGGTTAAGAGGTTGGGTATCAAGTTCGGGCACTGATTGCGGGTTTGGGCATTAAGACGGTGTATAGAGGGCGGTGGGGTGGGCGAACGGAAAAAAGGGATAACCCGGGGGCGGGGTATCCCTTGAAGCACTGGGGTTTTGCTGCTTTTGATGATCAGCTTATTTGGCTTTCTTTTTCTTTGATTCGCGGGTGGCGAGTTGTTCGAAGCAAAACGCGGCGGCGCCGAACAGGGCGATCATTGAGAGGACGATCATGCCTAACGTTGAACTTTCCACGATGACTTCCTGCGGGGGTTATTGGGGTGGAGGTCACAGTAGTGGAGGGGGGATTAGTTGCTCAATAGAGACGACTTAAACGTTACGGCTGGGGGTGAATCTATACGGGTTCTTTACGTTGATGTTGGGTGTATATCCGTTTTTTAGGTAACGGCTACTTATGGTTTCGCTCTTACAGCGAGTCACTTTGCAAAAGCG
>NZ_JACAPM010000065.1:0-27384 GCF_013385695.1 Pseudomonas sp. D8002 | reverse complement strand
CAGATCTGCTTTCGCTCTGGTCACCGAAAAAACGGATATGTACCCAATCCCGATAGACCCCACCAATCACCCAGTCAGCCCAAGCAATTGGACGCAACGCAAACATGCTTCTAACCTGACAGCCTGCGCCACCCAAGAAGCCCGCCCATGATCGTCCGTCCCAAACCCAACCTGCTCGGCATCCTGTTCTCCCTCAAGGGCTCGATCGCCAAACGCATTGCGCTGCGCAGCCTGCTGGTCACCCTCCTGGCCTCAGTCATCGTGCTGGTAGAAACCCTGCACCCGGCCTACTTTTCCAAGGTCAACGCCACACCCTTCACACTGCTGGGGCTGTCACTGTCCATCTTCATGAGCTTTCGCAACAACGCCTGCTACGACCGCTGGTGGGAAGGCCGCAAACAACTGGGCCAGATGATCATCGAGATCCGCTCACTGATCCGCGAAACCCAGGTCCTCAACCCTGCCGAACGCAAACACGTCCTGCGCAGCCTGTGCGGTTTCGCCCATGGCCTGATCGCCCGCCTGCGCCTGGAAGACGAAAGCCAGGCGATCAAACCGTGGGCCAACCCAGAACCCGGCCACCCGAACCTCCCCGACAGGATCCTGCAAGACCTCGGCGCCCGCTGCTCGAACCTCGCCGAACAGGGCCACATCAGCGACTGGCGCTACACCCAACTGGAAACCCGGCTGTACGGCCTGAGCCAGGTCCAGGCCTCCTGCGAGCGGATCAAACACACCCCGCTGCCCTTCCCCTACACCTTGCTGCTGCACCGCACCATCTACCTGTTCTGTATCCTGCTGCCCTTCGCCATGGCCGAGCCGCTGGGCTGGCTGACCCCAGTGTTCACCGCCATCGTCAGCTACACCTTCTTCGGCCTGGACGAAATCGGCGACGACCTCGAAGACCCGTTCGGCTTCGACGAAAACGACCTGCCCTGCAACGCCATCGTGCGCACCCTGGAGCGCGAGATTCTCGCCGCCCTCGGCGAAACCACGCTGCCGCCGGCCCTTGAGCCGATTGAGTTCGTGCTGACGTGATGCGGGTTTGACACTCGCGATAACCTGACCGAAGCTGATGGCTTTGCACTAGCTGCCCAGCTTTCGGACGCCTGCATGTCAAAGTCACGCCGTTACTCCATCGTCGGCCTGTGCGCCCTGTTGTTTATTGTGCTGATCACCTGGTATTTCACCCGCACCACGCCGGTGGTGGTGCCCCCGGCCATCGCCCATGGTTACGCCAAGGCCTTGAAACAGGCGCACAACGGTGAACCCGGCGCTGCCCGGGTGCTGTATCAACAGTTGAGCCGCCCGGACCTCTCCGATGTGCGCCGCGCCGCCCTGCATGCCGAACTGCCCAACTACCCCAGCCCCCAGGCCCTGAAGCTGGCGGACAAGGACCTGGCCAACGACGCGCCAATGGTGCGCGAGGCGGCGATTCACAGCATTGTCGGCCTGGTGCCCAGCGGCCAGCGCACGCTGTTGCTCGGGCCACTGCTGGATGACCCCGAGCAAAGCGTCAGGTTTGCCGCGGCCAATGCCTTGCTCGGGCTGTCCCCGGATACCCTGGGCCTGTACTTCGGCCCGTTGCAGCAAGAGCTCGACGAATACGTAAAGCTGCTCAAGGGCCAACCCGAAAGCCCCGAAGGCTGGATCCAGCTGGCACGCCTGTACATTCACAGCGCGCTGTTGCCCGACGCACAAAACGCCCTGGAGCAGGCGATGCGCCTGCAACCGGACAACCTGCAAGCCGTGGTCGCGCAAATTGAACTGCTGGACAAGCAGGGCAAGGTCGACGAGTCCCGCCAACTCCTGGCCAAACAGTTGCAGGCCCACCCCGATTCGGCCTACCTGCAACATGCCCTGGGCATGTGGCTGCTGCACCATGGCGAGCGCGCCTTTGCCCTGCTCAGCCTGTCCCGGGCGGTGGAGCTCGAACCGAACAATCAGGATTACCGCTACGACCTGGCCACCACCCTGCACGCCCAGCAGGAGCTGGAGGCCGCCCAGCGCCAGCTGGAAGAAATCATCCAGCGCAACCCGGCCAATCGCAAAGCCAGGGTGCTGCTGGTCAATTACTGGAAGGAAACAGGCCAGTTGCAGAATGTGCAGGTGCTGCTGGCACAGCTTGAACAGCAGAACCCGGACGACCCGGCGCTGCAACAGGGCCTGTAAAAGCGGTATTTGATACAAAACGTTGAACCGCCACACGGCGCCAAGGTCAAGTAAATATGGCGCGCCCCAGACGGCGCTGCCGACTACTTATTTGTGACCCGAGGGCACTTCTTGTCTACATCCAAAGAGCTGTTCACAGCAAAGGCGGCCACCGGTATTGAAGGTCTGGACGACATTCTTGCCGGAGGGCTTTCCCGTAGCCATTTGTTCCTGCTGGAAGGTGAACCCGGCACCGGTAAAACCACCGTGGCCCTGCATTTCCTCCAGGCCGGCGCAAAAAACGGCGAACGATCGCTGTACATCACCCTGTCGGAAACCGAGCGCGAGTTGCGCCAGGGTGCCAAGTCCCATGGTTGGGACCTGGACGAACACATTCACATCTTTGAACTGACTCCCCCCGAAAGCCTGCTCAACGCCGAGCACCAGCAAAGCCTCCTGTATTCCTCGGACCTTGAGCTGGGCGAAGCCACCCGGCAGATTTTCGAAGTGGTGGAACGGGTCAAACCTACCCGCGTCGTGATCGACAGCCTTTCGGAAATCCGCCTGCTGGCGCAAAGCTCCCTGCGCTATCGCCGGCAGATCCTGGCGATCAAGCACTACTTCGTGCGCTACGACGCCACCGTGCTGCTGCTGGACGACCTGACCACCGAGTCCCTCGACAAGACCGTACACAGCGTGGCCCACGGCGTGATTCGTCTCGAAGAACTGACCCCCAACTACGGTGCCGAGCGCCGCCGCGTGCGGATCGTGAAGTACCGTGGCCAGAAATACCGCGGCGGTTTTCACGACTTCACCATCATGGAAGACGGCGTACATGTGTTCCCGCGCCTGGTGGCAGCCGAGCACCGTGGCGGCTACAACCGCCAGACCCTCACCAGCGGCATCCGCGAGATGGACGCCCTGTTGGGCGGCGGGATCGAGACCGGTTCCAGCACCTTGATCCTGGGCCCGGCCGGTACCGGCAAATCGCTGATCTCAATGATCTTTGCCGCGGCAGCCGTCTCCCGGGGCGAAAAAGCCGCGCTGTTCATTTTTGACGAAGAGCTGGGCCTGCTGTTCGAGCGCATGAAGAACATGGGCATCGACCTGGAGGCTCTGCAAGGCACCGGCAACCTGCTGATCGAACAGGTAGACGCCGCCGAGTTGTCCCCCGGCGAGTTCTCCCATCGGGTGCGCCGCTGTGTGGACGAACGCGGGATCAAGACCGTGGTGATCGACAGCGTCAACGGCTATCAGGCCGCGATGCCGGAAGAGAACGCGTTGATCCTGCACATGCATGAACTGCTGCTGTACCTCAACCGCCGTGGCGCTGCGACCTTCATGACCGTCGCCCAGCACGGGCTGGTGGGGGACATGCAGGCGCCGGTGGACATTACCTATCTGGCCGACACCGTGATCCTGCTGCGTTACTTCGAAGCGCTGGGCAAGGTGCGGCGCGCTATTTCGATCATCAAGAAACGCACCGGCAGCCATGAATCGACCATTCGCGAATACCGCATCGGCAGTCGTGGCATGACCATCGGCGAACCGCTTGATGCGTTCCAGGGTGTATTGCGCGGCGTACCGACCTACATGGGCACCGACAACCCGCTGCTCAAGGATGAAAGTTCATGAGTGGCCTGCCGGCCATTTTCGAACGGGCGATCATTCTGGCGCCCCTGGGTCGCGACAGCTCCCTGGCGTTGATGATGCTCAATGAGGCTGGTTTCAACGGCATCATCGCCAGCCATTTGCAGATGCTCTGCGAGGAGCTGGAGCACGGTGCCGGCTTGCTGGTCATTGCTGCCGAAGCCCTGCGCGGTATCGACCTGGAACCGCTGGTCACGTACCTGCATCAGCAACCGGCGTGGTCAGACCTGCCGATTGTGCTGATGACGCACCACGGCGGCAGCGAACAGAATGGCTCGTCGCACCTGAGCACCTTGCTGGGCAACGTGACGTTCCTGGAGCGCCCGTTCCACCCGATCACCCTGATCAGCCTCGTGACCACGGCGCTGCGCGGACGTCGTCGGCAATACGAGGCCCGCGACCGGCTGATCGACCTGAGCCAGAGCGAACAGCGCCTGCAAAGCACCCTGGAAACCCTTGAGCAACAGGTGGAAGAACGCACGGCGCAGCTGCGCAATAACGAAGAAGCGTTGCGCCAGTCACAGAAAATGGAAGCCGTCGGCCAATTGACCGGCGGCATCGCCCATGACTTCAACAACATGCTGACCGGCATCATCGGCAGCCTGGAACTGCTGCGCAGGCGCGTGGCTCGGGGCCGCACCGAAGACCTCGACAGCCTGATCGACCTGGGTGTCACTTCAGCCAACCGCGCGGCCGCCCTGACCCACCGCTTGCTGGCGTTTTCCCGTCGCCAGTCGCTGGATTCAAAACCGGTACAGATCAATCAATTGGTGAGTTCGATGGGTGAGCTGCTGCAACGCAGCCTCAACGAAAGCATCACCCTGGATATCCGCCTGACCGAACAGTTATGGACCGCCGAAGTCGACCCCAATCAACTGGAAAGCGCCCTGCTCAACCTCGCCATCAATGCCCGGGATGCGATGCCCAACGGCGGCAAACTGGTGGTGGAAACCACCAACCGCCACCTGGACAGTGTGTTTACCGCAGCCTACGGCACCCTCACCCCTGGCGACTATGTGGAACTGAGCGTCAGCGACACCGGTTGCGGCATGCCCGAGAGCGTGATCAGCCGTGCATTTGACCCGTTCTTCACCACCAAGCCCATCGGCCAGGGCACCGGGCTGGGGTTGTCGATGATCTACGGGTTTGCGCGCCAATCCCACGGGCATGTGTCGATCCACAGTGTGGTGGGCCAAGGCACCACCGTCAGCCTGTTCCTGCCGAGGTATGTCGGCGAGGTCATTGCAGATGAACCGCTCAACCCGGCATTGCTGCCGTTCGCCAATGCCGGCGAGACGGTGCTGATCGTCGAGGACGACCCGGCCGTGAGAGTGCTGGTCAGCGCCGTGCTGAGTGAACTGGGCTATGCCTTCGTCGAAGCCGGTGATGCCGACAGTGCCATGCCGATCATCGAGTCCAGCCAGCGCATTGACCTGCTGATCAGCGACGTTGGCCTGCCCGGCATGAACGGCCGGCAACTGGCGGAGATCGGCCGGCAGGTGCGGCCCGAGTTGAAGGTGTTGTTTATTACCGGCTATGCAGAGCATGCGGCTGTACGGGGCGGTTTTCTGGACCCGGGCATGCAGATGATCACCAAGCCGTTCACCTTTGATCTGTTGACGGCAAAGGTGAGGGAGATGATCAAGGCTTGAAGAGGGAGTGTGCTCCCTCTTCTCAAGACGTTAAGCCAACAGCCGCTGGATATGTTCCTGCAACGTATCCAGGTCAAACGGTTTGGCCAGGATCGGCGCATTGCGCGTGATCGGGCTGTTGCAGTCGAGAATCTCCTGCGGGTAACCGCTGATGAAGATCACTTTCAATTCCGGTCGCAGCTTGATCGCAGGCTCGGCGATCTGCACCCCGGAAATGCCGCCAGGCAGGCGGTAGTCGGTCACCATCAGGTCCAGGTGCGGCTTGGTGGCCAGGATTTCAAACGCCTGCTCACCGTCAATCGCCTTCAACACCCGATACCCCAGGCCCGCCAGGTACTCGCCCAACACAAACATAATCGATTCGTCATCTTCGACGATCAGTACAACATCTTGTGCATCTTCACTCATGGGAAGCCTTTGTCCGGTCAATTGCTGCTGATACGACCATGGGGTCACGCAGAGGTTGCGTCGGATTTGCGAATGATTTCATGCCCCGGCCTCCAGGGGCAGGCAGACGCGGAACAGCGCGCCCTCGCCTATCCGGCTTTCCACTTCAATGGTCCCGCCGTGGGCCGCGATAATCTGCTCGGAGATAAACAACCCCAGGCCCAGGCCCGCCACGGCATGGTTGGCCGACACGCGTTCGAACTGTTGGAAAATACGCTTCTGGTTGTCTTCGCTGATGCCGATCCCGTGGTCACGTACTTCTACCCGCGCTTCGCCATGCTCGGCGTACACCCGCACTTCCACCGGGCTCTTGGCCCCGTAGCGCAAGGCGTTGGTCAACAGGTTGGACACCACCTGTTCGATACGGAATTCATCCCAGTTGCCTACCACCGGCCCTTCCTGGACCCAGGCCACCGAAGACTCCGCCGCCGCCACCTGCGGCGCAAAATTTTCCAGCAGGTTGTGCACCAGTTGCGTGAGGTCAAAGCGACCGGGGCGGATCGACAGCTTGCCCGTGCGAATGCGCGACACGTCGAGCATGTCTTCGATCAGGCGAATCAGGCTCTGGATCTGCCGCTCATCGCGGTCGACCATGGCGTGCATCTTGTCCAGGGTAAACGCCGCGGCGTTGTCCCGGGCAAGGTGCATCTTGCGCAGCTGGGTTTCCAGGATCAGCCCGTTGAGGGGCGTGCGCACTTCGTGGGCGACGATCGACATGAAGTCATCGCGCATGCGCACGGCCTGCTCCAGTTCGGCCTGGGTGGCCTGCAAGCGCGTGAGCAAGGCTTCCTGCTCGCGCCGGCTTTGCTCCAGGGCTTCAACCTGCTGCTTCATCGCCTTGCTCTGGCGGTACAGGTCAACGAATACGTTGACCTTGCTCTTGACCGCGTGGATATCCAGCGGCTTGTGCAGGAAATCCACGGCGCCGCTTTCGTAGCCCTTGAACGCATAGTTGAGCTCACGGCCGGCAGCACTGACAAACACGATGGGAATGTTCTTGGTCTTTTCGGTGCCGCGCATCAGCTCGGCCAGCTCGAAGCCGTTCATGCCCGGCATCTGCACGTCGAGAATGGCCATGGCGAACTCGTGCTCCAGCAGCAGCGACAAGGCCTCGTCGGCGCTCAATGCCTTATAGACCTGGCGGTCCTCGCGCTTGATCAGCGCTTCAAGGGCCAGCAGGTTTTCCGGCAGATCGTCGACGATCAGCAGTTTGGCCTGGACAGTACTTAACATGGGGAGGATTCCAGGGAAGCCAGCAAGGTGCCGATGCGGCTCAAGGTGAGGATATGGTCAGGTTCATGCAGCGCCAGGGCGGCCCGGGGCATCACGGCGACGCGGGCCTCCAAAGGGTCCTGCACCACCGTGGTACCGCCGCTCTGCTTGACGTGGGCCAGGCCCCGGGCGCCGTCCTGGTTGGCCCCCGTCAGCAAAATCGCCAGCAACCCCTTGCCGTAGACATCGGCGGCTGAATCAAACAGGTAGTCGATTGCCGGGCGGGAATGGTGCACGCGGTCCTCCTGGCTCAGTGACAGGCTGCGGTCGTGCTCCACCGACAGGTGATAACCGGGGCCGGCAAAATACAGGGTACCGGGCTGGATCACTTCCTTGTCCCGCGCTTCCACCACCTTCATCGATACGCGTCGGTCAAACACTTCCGCCAACTGGCTGCGGCGCTCGTCCGGCAAATGCAGCACCGTAATGATCGGCAGGCCGAAGCTCGCCGGCAGCTCGCCAAAAATGCTCAGCAATGCCTCGACACCGCCCGCGGAAGCGCCGATCACAATGGCCTCGATCCCGGATACCGGGCTGGCAGTAGCTTCATTCATAATTTTCGGTAGATCCGTTCTTGCTTGACCAGGGGTTCGAACTGTTTGCTGTAGGCGGAAAAATCCAGGGTTTCCTTGCTGCCCAGTACCAGGAAGCCGCGGTGACACAGCGATTCATGGAACAATCCAAACGCCCGATCCTGCAACTTTTTATTGAAGTAAATCAATACGTTGCGACAGGAAATTAATTGAGTTTCGGAAAACACGCTATCGGTCGCCAGGCTGTGATCGGCAAACGTCACGTTCTCCCGCAGGGTCTTGTCGAAGATCGCATGATCGTAAGCCGCCGTGTAGTAATCGGCAAACGAACGCTGGCCACCGGCCTGCTGGTAGTTGTGGGTGTAGGCGCGGATGTTCTCGAGGGAAAAGATCCCCTGCTTGGCTTTTTCCAGGGACCGGGGGTTGATGTCGGTGGCGTAGATGATGGTGCGTTCCAGCAGGCCTTCCTCACGCAACAGGATGGCCATCGAATACACCTCCTCCCCGGTACTGCAGCCCGCGATCCAGATCTTGATCGACGGGTAGGTCTTGAGCAGCGGCACCACTTCCTTGCGAATCGCCAGGAAGTGCGAGGGGTCGCGAAACATTTCGCTGACCGGAATCGTCAGGAACTGCAGCAACTGCATGAACGCCGTCGGGTCATGCAGCACCCGTTCCTGCAAGGCCGAGATGGTGGCGCAGTCGAACTGACGCAACGCATGGGCCACGCGGCGTTTGACCGAAGCGCCGGAGTAGTCGCGAAAGTCGTAGCTGTACTTGAGGTAAATCGCCTCAATCAACAAGCGCAGTTCGATGTCAGTGCTTCGTTCCAATTAAATCCGTTCCATCTTGGGTAGCCACACGCGAATCAATGAAAACAACCGGTCCAGGTCGATGGGCTTGGCCAGGTAATCGTTGGAGCCTGCCGCCAGGCAGCGCTCCTGATCGTCCTTCATGGCCTTGGCCGTCACCGCGATGATCGGCAGCTTGCGCCAGCGCGGGTCCTGGCGGATCAAGGCGGTGGCCTCGTACCCGTCCATCTCCGGCATCATCACGTCCATCAGTACCAGGTCGATGTCATCGACTTCATTGAGTTTCTCGATCGCCTCGCGGCCATTACGGCCGATCACGACAATCGCGCCCTTGTGCTCCAGGGCACTGGTCAGGGCGAAGATATTGCGTACATCGTCATCCACCAGCAGGATCTTGCGGCCCTCGAACACCTTGTCGCGGCTGCGGGCAGTCCTGAGCATTGTCTGGCGTTCATGGGACAACTGCGATTCGACTTTGTGCAGAAAGAGTGTCACCTCGTCCAGCAGGCGCTCGGGGGAACGCGCGCCCTTGATGATGATCGAGCGCGAATACTTGCGCAGTTCGGCCTCTTCATCGCGGGTCAGGTTGCGCCCGGTGTAGACGATCACCGGCGGGAACGAGCAGATGTCCTCGATGGACATGCGCTTGAGCAGCTCGTTGCCGAGCATGTCCGGCAGCTTGAGGTCGATGATCATGCAGTCGTAGATGTGGGTGCGCAGCAGGTCCAGGGCCTCCTGGGCGAAGCCTACGGCGGTGATCTCGATATCATCGTCGCCGATCAGGCGGGCAATGCTGTCTCGCTGAAGGTCATCGTCTTCCACCAGCAGCACACGCTTGACCTTCTGCGTCAGCTTGGCTTCCAGGCGGGCGAACACATCCTTGAGCTCTTCGCGGGTGGTCGGCTTGACTGCATAACCCACGGCGCCCATGTGCATGGCGGCTTCGACGCGGTCTTCCACGGAAATCACGTGCACCGGGATATGGCGGGTCCCGGCATGTTCCTTGAGACGTTGCAGCACGGTCAGGCCGGAATGGTCCGGCAGGCGCATGTCCAGCAGGATCGCGTCGGGAATGTACTGTTCCGCCAGGGCGTAGCCTTCGTCTGCGCCATGGGCCACCAGGCAGTGGTAACCCAGTTCATGGGCGAGGTCGAAGAGGATGCGGGCAAAGTTGGGCTCATCTTCCACCACCAGGATGCAACGCGTGGCGAACGGAGCCTTGTCGCGGTCATCGATAAAGCGCGGGATCTGCGCTTCGTGGGCGATCGGCATCGGCGACACCTTGATCGGCGCCGGTGCAGGCGCAGGGGCCACCGCGCGCGGCTGTTCCAGCGCGGGGGTGTCTTCGTCACGCTCTACATAGTGCTCGGGCACCACCAGGGTAAAGATACTGCCCTGGCCAGGTTCGCTGGTGACGCTGATATAGCCGCCCAGCAGGTTCGCCAGGTCCCGGGAAATCGACAGGCCCAGGCCGGTACCGCCGTAACGACGGTTGGTGGTGCCATCGGCCTGGCGGAAGGCCTCGAAGATGCTTTCCTGCTGGTCCGGGGCGATGCCAATCCCCGAGTCGCGTACGGTAAAGGCGATGCCCTCCCCCGGTGCCCGGGATACCGACAGGCTGACCTCACCTTTCTCGGTGAACTTGATGGCGTTGGACAGCAGGTTCTTCAGAATCTGCTCCAGGCGCTGGCGGTCGGTGAACAGCATGTGTGGCGAGCCTTCCTGCACCTCCACCTGGAACCCGAGCTTGCGGTCGGCCGCCAGCGGCTCGAACATGCCGCGCAGCCCATCCACCAGGCGCGCAACGCTGGTGTTCTCCGGGCGCATTTCCAGCTTACCGGCTTCGACCTTGGAGATATCGAGGATGTCATTGATCAGGTTGAGCAAGTCGTTACCGGCCGAGTAGATCGACTCGGCGAACTTGACCTGTTCGGCGCTGAGGTTTTCCTGGGGGTTCTCCGCCAGCAACTTGGCCAGGATCAACGAGCTGTTCAGCGGCGTGCGCAGCTCGTGGGACATGTTGGCGAGGAATTCGGACTTGTACTTGCTGGAGCGCTGCAACTCGTCGGCGCGCTCTTCCAGCTCGATCTGTACGCGGTTGAGCTGGACGTTCTTCTGGTCCATGGCATCGCGCTGCTCGGCCAGGGTCTGGGTCTGTTCGGCCAATTGTTCGTTGGTCTGTTCCAGCTCCGCCTGTTGGGTTTCCAGGTGGGCCTGGGACTCCTTGAGGATGCGCGACTGTTCTTCCAGCTCTTCGTTGGCCGTCTTGAGCTCTTCCTGCTGCACTTGCAGCTCTTCATTGAGCTGCTGGGTTTCGGCCAGCACTTCTTGCAGGCGCTGGCGATAACGCGCGGCTTCGATGGAGGTGCCGATGTTGTCGGCAATCAACTCCAGCAGTTCGACATCACGGTCATCGAGTGCACGCAGGAAACCCAGTTCGATCACCCCGTTGACCCGGCCATCATCGCTGGTCGGTACCACCAGCACGCTGCGGGTCGCACCTTCGCCGAGGCCGGAACTGACCTTGAAGTAATCCACCGGCACATCGTCCAGGCGAATCAGGCGGTCCTGCCGGGCCGATTGGCCGACGATGCCTTCGTCGTTGTAGATCGACTGTTCCTGCTGCTCCTGCTCGCGGGAGAAGCCATAGGTCGCCACGCGTGTGAGGCCGCCGTGCTCTTCACGCACGTACAACGCCGCCACCGCCGAGCCCATGTACTGGGCAAAGAACTGCAAAATGTTGCGCCCCAGCAGGTTCAGCGTCAGTTGGCCAAGGACCTGCTCGGCCAGCTCGGTCTGGCCGTTGCGCAACCAGGCTTGCTGCTCGAGGCGCTTGGCGATCCTCTGCTGCGACATCAGGTTTTCGCTGTAACTGTTTGAAAGTTCTAGAAGATTCTTTCGGCCGACATACGCCAGGAAGCCACTCAGGCCGAGCACAAACACCAGGTACAAGGTGACGCTGATGATCGTGGTGCGGGTAACGTCTTCATTGCGGGTGATGCGGAACTGTTGCTCCATCGCCACCGCCCGGTCGTACTCCTTGCGAATCTCGTCCGTCAGGCTCTTGCCACGCCCGGCTTTCACGGCGGTGCGGTAATCGCCGTTTTGCCGCTGCATGTCAATCATCGACTGGGCGTAGGTGTTCCACGCCTGTTGCAACGATTCCAGACGCTTGAGCCGGTCCACCTGCTCCGGATTGTCCGCCACCAGTGCCTGCAAGTTGCGCAAGTCGGAAATGATCCGCGGCTTGGCCACTTCGTACGGGTCGAGGAAATGCTCGTCACCGGTAATCAGGAAGCCGCGCATGCCGGTTTCCAGGTCCACGGTCAGTTTCGAGGTTTCGTTGAGATTGTTGATTACCCGGTCGGTGTGTTCGACCCACTGGATCACCGACAACAGGTAGGTGATCAGAACGACGAAAAACACCGCGCTGAGCACGCCAACGCCCAACGGCAGTGCCACGTTGCGGCCCAGCAATTTACGGAAGCTTTTCTCATCGACAGACGACGCGGGAGTCATGGGCATGCCTTGGCCAATACGGAAAAACGAGGAGTTTGCCCCAAAGTTGCGCCTGAGCGCTATTTTTCTGCTACCCGTAGCGACATGGATTACATAACCCATTGATAAATAGACGAATGGATGTGTTTTTAACACTCGGCAATTGACTTTCCTGCTTACATGGGAACCGAAGTGAGCCTGGAACGTTGTGTGTGGGCCGCCCCACCCAAAGGGGTGCCGTGGGGAACAGGGAACCTCCTCGGAAAAGGCGCGTATCTCCTAATAAAACAGGTACCCACCGATGCAAAATGTCAGCAACCTCTCCGTGCAACAGCCTGCGCCCCAATTCTCTTCCTCCCCTGCTTCCGGGGCATCGTCCCTGAGCCCCCAGCCAGCCACGCCCCCTGCCGTTGCAGCAGCGCCAGCATCAGCCGCCAGCCGCTCCGATGTGCTGAAACAGCCCATGGCCGACCGGCAGAACTGGCAGAACCTGCTGGACGCCATCAACCTCGCAGCCCCAGCCCTGCAAGACTACGACACCGCCCCCTATGTACAGTCCGTCCTGAAGCTCACACAAATGGCCATTCATCCTGACTCGTCCCATCACAACACCCTGGACATGGGGACCAGGGTCAACCAAAGCCTGGAGGCATTCCTGAATGCCAACGGGGTGCCTCTGCCAACCTCCAAGGCCGAGTTGCTCAAGCTGAAACTGGAAGCGATCGTCAGGATCGCCGCCCACCCTTTCGGTGACCTGGGCGGTGCCTTGTCCTGGCCTGCACCGCTGGACCAGAACCAGCAAACTCAGTTGCGCCTGCTTGCGATGAACCACGCCCACCACCTCGGCGATCAGCCGCAAGTCACGCAGACAAAGAGCGTCCTGGACTTTCTCGCGTACCAGAATCCCATTCCTGTGGCCGCCTTGAACGACCCGGCGAAGATCCTCGAGTTTCTTTTAAGCTCGCCCGAAGGCCAACTGATGGGCCAGGCCCTGCAGCGCGGGCTCAATGGTATCGAGACCAAGAACAGCCATTACGACTACCTGCTGGCCGCCATCAGTGCACAGATGGATCCCGAGTCAGTCCAGGCGCCTCAACGGAACAAACTGGCCGGTTTCGACGTGGCCAGTGAAGAACATTGGGGCAAGCCGGCCTCTGCCATCGTCAACGGGCTGAGCGCACACCTGTCGAGCGAGGGCAGAACGAGCCCCGAGATGGCCCAGGCGGGTGCTTACGTATTGCTGGCAAGAACAGCCCCGGAGTTCCTGATCAAAGACATCCCGGCCAGCGTGACCTATGGCAGCCCGGCCTGGGTCAACCTGGCGGTTGCGGCGGCGTCGATTGAAGCGCAGTCGCCGGGCTCGGTACCGAACATGACTTTCGCCCAAGTGATGCTCAAGGCCGAAAGCGCTGCACTCGCCGAGCCCGCCGTGACCCAAAGCGCACAGAGGGCAGCGCTGATTGATTGGGCCGTGGCCAACGGCGTTATCAGCAAACAACCCAACGATGCCTACAGCCCCGACCAGCTGGAAGCGATACGCGTCGAGTTCACTCAGCAGGTGGATGAACGCATGAAGGCCTCCACCCTGCTGGAGACCGATATCCCGAGCCGCAAGGCCATTGCACTGGCCCAGCTCAAGGAGCGATTTGGCGAAGATGTGCCGTTTGAAAAAAAGGCCCTGACGGTGAAGGACACCCGCCAACAACAGTTTGGCGTACCGCTTTACGACCCAAACCGCGCACCTGCGGGCCTGCATTCGTTGCTGGACATCGCCATGAGTGGCTTGGGCGATTACACCTGGGAATCCAAGGATCCAGACATCACCCAGGCACTGGAAGGCCAGTCGCTCAAGTTCGACGTAAACGCGACATTTCAAAAGCAGTTTGAAGCGTCGATCAAGTCGCTGAATGACGGGGTTGCCACCACCGTAAAGCACCTGATCGCCAGCCTGCCGCTGGAAGATCGAAAAAACATCGAGCAGGGCAACCTCACTTTTTACCAGCCCTCTGTTTATCAATTGGGCCCAAACCTGGTCACCTCGCTTTTCAAACCGATTAAAAATGAGCTGCTGATACAGGTAGAGGGTGGCACGGAACCTGTTACCTATAGGCTGGACATAAAAAACGGCAGCATCAAAAAAGTAACGCCCCAGGATTTCTCTGCGAGTACCTGGGAACTGGCGATCGAGGAAAACAGAATAAAAAAATTCGACGCTTCAGAGGCCACTGAGCCCGAGCGCTCAGCCAGTACAGACACGAACCCACTGCCTCCCAACAGCTTTGCCACCGCCCGTACCCAGTACATCGCGGAGGCATTTGTCGAAAACCTCGACCTGGGCAACGAGGATGTCGTTAAGCAAGCCAAGGGCGCCACGACCTACGACAAGCAAATGGAAACCGAGTTGAAGGTGACCCATTTCTTCCTCGACCTCATTCCCTTCAAGTCAGCGATTGCCAACTTTACCAAGGGTAATTACCTGGAGGGGGCGATTGACCTCCAGCTGGACCTGCTGGGCTTTGTCAGCCTGGGTTCGTCCAAAGCGGCACAGGCGGGCACAAAAGCCCTCAGTGCAGGCGCCAAGGCGCTGAATGTTGCCAAAAAGATCGGTGTCGCCACCATCGGCGCCTTGAACCCGGTGGGCGGCTTGGGCGATTTGCTTCTGGGAGGCGCAGGACTGATTAACCGGGGCGGCAAGTTTGTAGTCGAAAAAAGCATTAACGGGCTAAACAAACTCAAGGGGGCAGCCGGCAGCTATGACCTGTTGAACGCCGCCGGCAAGGAACATGGCGTCGCGGCAATCGGCACCATCAAGCTGGCGGATCAAACCGTCGAAGCCTCCGCTGTATTGAACAAGGGCGAATGGTACGCGTACGACGCCCTCAAGAAACAACCCTATGGCCCACCGCTGAAGGGGTTCACGCCACAGACCGTGTCGGTCCAGGACAACGTTGAAAGCTTCTGGGAGTACTTTGTCGGAGGGCCGGCCACCAAGGCGCAAAACACACCCTCCAAGCAATTATCCAACTCATTCAAGGCTACGCAGGAACACGCCAGAACAACGAGCCACGATGCGTATATGCGTGGCTATAACAACGGGGTAGTGGATGACATCCCGGGCTACTCGGGCTCCATGGATATCGCAGAGCTCATGGAACTGGCACTTAAGCCGAATCGAAGCCCCGAAGAAATCGGCGCCCTGGCACAGTCAATAGGCAAAAAGCGATCAGAAGTCGGCCTTAAAAACTATGAGTTCTACAAAGCCGAAATTGAGCGAATCCCCGGCATCAAGCTCAGGGGCATGCCCCAGAATTTCTATTTGAGCCAGGTGGACACGGTGACCGGAGGCGAATGTGGCGTGTTAGCCAACGCAATGGCCTACGCCGTGTCCGTTGGAAAACAGGACGAGTACATCGACAAGCTTTTCATTGCGGCGGCAACCAAGGAAACCAACCCAAAATCGGCGAGGTTCATCAAGGACATGAGCGAAGCCCAGGATCACTTCAGAAAGCGACCGCACTCGGCTGAAGTCGTCACGCAAAAGTCCTATCAGGCCATCATCGATGACCTGGCCAACGCGACGACGTCCAAGACACTCATCATCGCCACGCCCGTCCACGCGATGACAGCGGGAGTGATCGTGGAAGGCGGCACGCGAAAATGGTTCTATTTCGACCCCAATTTCGGATTGGTCAATTTTCCGACCGAGGACGCCATGAAAAAAGGAATGAAGGAATCGCTGGCCAACAGTAAGACGCCGCTCATCCCGGGAGCGTTTGGGACGCCGACAAACCCGGAATATACGGTCAGCACCTTCAAGGCAAGCGAGAACCAGAGCCGGGTACATGGGTTGGTGTACGGATCCCTTTAACCGATAAAACCGGCAGCTTGAGACCATGGCCGGGGCTTGCTGGTTGTTCCAGCAAGCCCCTGGCAAGTGAGTGGCGGTGATACGCGACATTTGTAGCCGTTACCGGCACAATGTTTTGCTTATCTGGGGAACTTGCCGGGACCGACAATACTCAGGATGAAAACGGTCTTCCCATCGCCCAAGACCTGCCCCTTCCACTGTTCGGGAACCTCCACTATGTCAGCCGCCCCCTCCACCATCCTTGTAGTCGAAGACGACGCCATCGTGCGCATGTTGATCGTCGATGTCCTCGAAGAGCTGGAGTACCAAGTGCTTGAAGCGGCCGATGCCGAAGAAGCCTTGAAAATTGTTCAAGACACCGACCAGACCATCGACCTGATGATGACCGACGTCGGCCTGCCGGACATGGACGGCAAGCAACTGGCCCTCAAGGCCCGTGAAATACGCCCCGCCCTGCCCATCCTGTTCGCCAGCGGTTATGCCGAAAATATCGATTCGCCAGCCGACATGCAGGTGATCGGCAAGCCGTTCTCGATTGATCAGTTGCGTGACAAGGTCAAGTCCATACTGCCTTGACTGCCCCCCGATGCCGCCTTTCACAGGCGGCACTTGATCTCGTTGATGTCAACTGATCGATAGATCTTTGCGTTGAACCTCACGTGCCAAAAGACTTCCCGAGCAACTGAGTGCAAACTCTGCCTGACACGCAAAGGTTCAGCTAGTTGCGACTGTACGCGCCCACCGGAGCCTGCTTTTATAACAGCTGAAAAACTCGACGACATCCGACTGACTCAGTAAGGACGCAACAACATGATTCGAACACCGACGCGCCTGCTGTTGGCGAGCCTCTCGATTTTCATGAGTACCGGCGCCTGGGCCGATTTCACCGCCACGCCGAGTGAAGCCCGGGCCATCGCCAAGGAAGCCTATCTTTATGGCTTCCCGGTGGTGGAGATGTACAAGACTCTCTACACCCAGGCTGTCGACAAGACCGGGGCGAACTTCAAGGCGCCGTTCAACCACATCGGGAACACCGCGCAGGCGATAACCCCTAAAGATACAGCGATCCCCACCCCCAACCCGGACACGCCCAACTCCTTTGTCTGGCTCGATCTGCGGGCCGAGCCCGTGGTGTTGACCCTGCCCAGGATCGAAGACAACCGCTACTACGCCGTGCAGTTGGTCGACCTCTATACGCAGAACTTCGGCTATCTGGGCACCCGCAGCACCGGTAACAACGGTGGCCACTACATGATTGCCGGCCCGGGCTGGAAAGGCCAGCAGCCAACCGATATCGACCGCGTCGTGTACAGCGAAAGCAACATCGCCTACGCCCTGTACCGCACTCAATTGTTCGATGAAAAGGACTTGGGCAAAGTCAGACAGATCCAGGGCGGCTATAAGGTCCAGACCCTGAGCAGCTACGTGAAGCAGCCCAAACCCATCAAGCCGCCGAAAATTGCCTGGCCCAAGCCTACGCCGAACATGAGCGACAGCGTGCATCTGTTCCGCTATCTGAACTTCATGCTGGCCTACGCAGCACCGCAGGACAGTGAGAAAGACGTGCTCGCGCGTTTTGCCAGGATCGGCGTCGAGGCGGGTAAACCGTTCGACCTCAAGGCCCTGACGGTTGAGCAACGCAAAGCGCTGGATGACGGCATCGCCGACGGCAAAGCCGAGTATGCAGCCTTCAAAAAAGACAAGATCGATACCCATCAAGTATCCAGTGCAGACCTGTTCGGCAATCGCGACCACCTTCAAAACAACTACCTGTACCGCTACGCTGGCGCCAACCTGCACCTGTTTGGCAACTCCGGCGATGAAACGGCCTACCTGCGCTACTCCGTGGACAGCGAGGGCAAACCCGCCAACGGCGCACGCCACAGCTACACCCTGCACTTCGCCAAGGACCAGTTGCCACCGACCGACGCATTCTGGTCACTGACCATGTACAACGCCAAGACCAATCTGCTGACCCCCAACCTGAAGAAGCGCTACGTGCTCACGTCGGGGATGTTGCCCAACTTCAAGCTCGACGCCGATGGCGGCCTGACGCTGTTGGTCGCGCACCACGAGCCACCGAAGGCGGAACAAAGCAACTGGCTGCCAGCACCACCCGGCCCGTTCTATGCCCTATTGCGCATTTACCTGCCCAAGCCTGAAGTGGGTAACGGGCAATGGAAGCAGCCACCGCTCACACCGATCAAATAGCACCCGCTCAAGTCGCGCACCGTTTGAGGCTTAGCCCTTTTTAAGCTTCAAAAACGATTGATGCAGGTCCGACGCCCAGCCGTCGATGACGCTTTTCACGTCATCGGCTTTCATCACCTGGGAGTCGTTTGCCAACGGTTTACCGGTGCCTTTGCGCACGACTTGGGCGACCACCTTGCCACTGGCACCGTCGAGGAATTGGGCTTCGGTGCCCAAGGTGGTTTCCTGGTCACGAATCCCGGCGCCCGTGCTGACCGTGGCGACCACCAGGGCGACAGGAATGTACTCATAGGGCTTGAGACTTTCGGTCTTGCTGCTGACGGCAGTGATCGCCGCGCGCACCACGATCACGCCCGGGCCTGGTCCGTCGGCCAGCGGCAAGGACTTTTCCAGTTCGCGCTTGAGCGCCTGGCTGTAGTAGGTGCTGATGCCCTGCAAGGTGCTTTCAGGGATCCTGGTGCTGGCTTGCGGCTTGGGGTAGAACTGGGTGGGCTCGATGTACACCGCGTTATAGCGGCTCAGACTCAGGTTGGGGTCCACCCAACGCATCACCTGCGCGCCCGATGGCGACTTGGCTTCCTTGAGGTTGCTGTAGTCGGAGAGAAACCCGGAGTATTCGTCCGGCTGCGTCACCTTGCTGGAACACCCCATCACCCCGATCGTGGCAATACACACGGTGCTGATCATTATTCCCAGTTTCATCGCGAGACTCCTTGGCTGACGTTGAGGAAGCGTTGAGCATTAGGTATAGCTGATGCTGGAGCTGCGGCAATGGAGCAAACCCGCTAGGGGCGGCCTGTATTAACAGTCTTTGACAGTTTCCCGACAAAGCTCACAAAGACTCATCGACGGCCCGCCCCTAGCATTCGAGCATCCAAACCACCCCTCGGGTGCTCATCATGTTTCGCACATTGCGCAGTATTCCGCTGCTGGGTTGCCTGCTGGGCAGCCTCGGCTGCCACGGCCAGCCGCCGGCCCCGCCGCCCATTCCCAAGGGCGACTACAGCGCAATTATCCGCTACCTGCAAAAACGCATTCCCAGCGAAATGGCCAGGCAAAACATACCCGGCCTGTCCATCGCCCTGGTCAACGGCCAGGAACTGATCTGGGCTCAGGGCTTTGGCCTGGCCGACAAGGCCCTGGGCAAACCCGTCACCCCCAACACCGCGTTCCGCGCCGGCGCCCTCTCCAAACTGCTGACCGCCACCGCCGCCCTGCAACTGGTGGAGCAACAGCGCCTGGCCCTCGACGCCCCGATCCAGGACACGCTGCGGGAGTTCTACGTACGCTCGCGCTTTCATTCCGACCAGGCTGCCGCCGACCGCGACATCACCCTGCGCCGCCTGCTCAGCCACCAGTCCGGCCTGCCCAGCGAACACCTGCGGGACGTGCGCAACACCTTCGCCATGGGCCAGATGCCAATGCGTATTTCAGGGGTTTGGCTGAGCACGCCACCGGGGACCCAGGTGGCCTATTCCAACCTCGGCTACGCCCTGGTCGGCGCCGCCATCGAACGCAGCAGTCGGCAGGATTTCGAAACCCGACTGCAAAGCAGCCTGCTCAAGCCCCTGGAGATGAACCAGTCGAGCTTCGTCGGCACAGGCGCGCAACCGGGCTTTCGCGCCCGGGGTTATGCAGACGGCACCGTCAGCGCCGACGCCCAGGTGCGCGACCTTGCGGCCGGTGGCCTGTGGAGCAGCCCCAAGGACCTCAGCCACTACGTGCGCATGCTCTTCGCCCGGGGCCTCTATAAAGACAGACAGGTACTGGGCAGCCAGTCGATTGACGAGATGTTCACCCAGCAAAACACCGGCAACGCCCTGGACTTCGACTGCCAGATGGGCCTGGGGTGGTTTCTCGCCCCTTGCGGCGATGAGCCGGTGGGCCCCGGCATTCGCACCTTCCAGCACAGCGGTGGCGGGGATGATTTCGCGGCGCAACTGACGATGCTGCCGGACCAGCAACTGGCCGTGATCGTGATGGCCAACGACAGCAACGCCGAAGAGATGGTGGTGTCCCTGACCACCGACACCCTGCGCCTGATGCTCCAGGCCCAGACCGGCGACCCGGTGTGTGCCGACAACTGCCAGGCGCCCGCCCACGGCCTGAAAATCCGCCAGGTGCCCGCCGCGATCGACCGCAGGCGCCTGGCGGGTTTCTACGCCACGGCCTGGGGTGTCTTCCGTATCAAGGACGAAAACGGCCAGCTGTATGGCGAGTTGGCCGACACCCGTTTCGAACTGCTGCGCGACGGCCAGGGCTGGCTGCGGGCACAACAGAAATTCCTCGGCTTCTGGCTCAAGGACCTCGGCGAACTGGGCCGTGTGCAGCTGGATGTGGTAACGGTGCAAGGGCGCCAGATGCTCAGCGCCCGCAGCCACGGCCAACGCGTCCCGGTGGGCGAACGCATCGAACCGACCCCGCTGAGCAATGCCTGGGCCGACACCATCGGTACCTATCAAGTGCTCAACACCCATGAGCCCGACGCGCCCCTGAGCGGCATCAGCGTGCGCCTGGAGAACGGCTTCCTGGTGATCCGCGGCCAACTGCACGACGAGCCGCTGACCGACTACATCCTGCTGCCCGTGGACAACGCCCACGCGGTGCTGGCCGGCAACGGCTATGGCCTGGGCGATACCGTGAGTCGCCAGGTCAACGGCCTGAGCGCCTCCGGCTACCACTTCAAACGTACCGATTCTCCCCACAACCCCTTGAGTCTCTGACCTCACATGAAGACCATCATGCGTTCAAAACACCTGTGCCTGTCCCTGACGTCGCTGTACCTGCTGGCCAGCGCCGACACCCTGCTGGCCGACGACTGGGAGTACACCCTCAAGGCCGGCGTGGCCAACCTGCCCCGCTACAGCGGCAGCGACGAGCGAGTCACCGCGCCGGTGCTGGGCGCAGCCATCGTCAGCCCGTGGGGAATTTTCCTCGACACCGACAAGGGCCTGGGCTGGGGTTATGACGGCGGCGGTGCGAGCTTCAGCGCCTACGTCGGCGCCAGCGGCTCACGCAAGGACGAAAGCAAGACCGGGCGCCCGGGCTCGAAGAAACTCAAGGGCATGGGCGAGATCAAGACTCGCCCCCAGGTGGGTGTCAGTGGCAGCTATAACCTGGGCGGGGTAATTCTCGGCGCAACCCTGGAACATGCGCTTGAGGAAGATGATCACAAGGATTCCGGCAAGGCGTTCACCCACCTGGAACTGAGCCTGGGCACCAACCTGTACGACGGCGACTACGGTTCGCTGGATGCCAGCCTCAGCAGCCATTTTGGCGACAGCAACTACCTGCAGACCTGGTACGGCGTGACCACCGGCCAGGCCGCACAGAGTCGCTTCAAGGCCTACAAGGCCAGCGGCGGCAACATCAGCAACGGGATGAATCTGGTGTGGAGCTTGCCGATCAGCGAACACACACAGTTTTCGACGCTGTTGGATGTGCAGTACCTGGCAGACAAGGCCGGGCAAAGCCCGATTGTGGAGAGACGCTTGCAGACGTCGGTGATGGGGATGGTCGAGTACACGTTCTAACTTTGGTAACCCAATCAAAATGTGGGAGCTGGCTTGCTCGCGAAGGCGGTGTTTCAGTCAATGTATCCGGCGACTGATTCACCGCCTTCGCGAGCAAGCCCGCTCCCACATTTGATCTCCATGGCTCCTGGATGATTACTCGGCATACGCCCAGGTCATCCGGAACGATGCCCCGCCCCACTCCGAATCCAGCACTTCAACCTGCCCGCCATGCCATTGGCACACCCGCCGCACCAGCGCCAGGCCGAGGCCGAAGCCACCGGTGCGCCGGTCACGGCTGGCGTCCAGGCGCAGGAACGGCTCGAAAATCTTCCCTCGCCCTTCCACCGGCACACCGGGCCCATCGTCATTCACTCGAACTTCATAGCCGGTGCCAAACTTCACCAGCGACACTTCCACGCGCCGGTCGGCATAGCGAATTGCATTGCGCAACAGGTTGATCACCGCCCGTGCCATAAAGCGCGGCTCGATACGGATGTAATCGACTTCACAGGTGCGCAGCAGCAACTGCACGCCTGCCGCCTCGGCCTCCAAAGCGACGCTGCCGATCACACTGTCGAGCCAGCTGTGGGCCTCGATGCTTTCCCGGGTGATCTGCGTGGCGCCGCGTTCCAGGCTGGCGTAGGTCAACAGTTCCGAGACCATTTCTTCCAGCTCGCCGAGGTCGGCATACATGTCGGCGATCAGTGCGCGGCTCTCCCGTGGATCGGCCTGTTGCTTGAGCTGGTCGAGCTCAAACGACAGCCGCGCAATCGGCGTACGCAGCTCGTGAGACACGGCGTTGGTCAACTCGCGCTGGTTGGCGATCAGGCTTTCAATGCGCTCGGCCATCTGGTTGAAGTGCCCCGCCAGCTCGCGCACGGTAGAACGGCGCGGCAGCAGGATGCGCGAGCCGAGATCGTTGTCACCGAAACGTTGCGCGGCCAGGCGGATATGCTCCAGGTCACGCCAATGGGGCCGAACCCAGAAGTACAGGACAATCGCCAGGCACAGGCCGAGAAAGCCATAGGCCCACATGTACAGCCACTTGGGCTCTTCCGGCAGTTTGATTTCCAGCAGTTGGTGGCCGCCGTCGATGTTGGAGATGAACTCCATGAAATCCCCACGCACCACCAACTCGCCACTGGCCAGCAGTTGCTGTTCACGCTCGGTCAGTTTCAGCCTGTCCCGCTGCACCAGCGCCAGGCGCAAACCATAGTGCGGTTGCAACTCGGCCAGGCGGGCGGCGCGCGCTTCCCCCGTCACCGGCCGCAATTGTTCCACCACCCCATACGCCGGGCCGCGCAGGGCTTCGCGGTTGTAGGTTTCGTTGGCTTCCGGCAACAGCTCATCGAAGGTGTAGTTCACCAGCCAGATCGCCCCGGCCAAGCCAATGGCCAGGATGATATACAGACGCAGAAACAGCCTTAACATCTAGACCTCCCAGGCGAACGGATTGAACAGGTAGCCCTTGCCCCAGATGGTCTTGATGCACACCGGTTCCCGGGGGTTGTCATTGAGCTTGCCGCGCAGCTTGCTGATGTACACGTCGACGCTGCGGTTGAGCCCGTCAAAGGCAATACCGCGCATGCGGTTGAGAATGTCATCGCGGGAGAGGATTTTCCCGGCGGCGCTGGCCAGCAACCACAGCAGTTCGAATTCCATGGTGGTCAGGTCGATCTTCTCCCCGCCCAGGCTCACCACCCGGCAACTGCGGTCGATGGCCAGGCGGCCGAACTCAAGGGCGCCGCGCACCGTGGGTTCCGGCGCCTGGCGACGTTGCAGGGCGCGCAGGCGAGCCAGCAGCACAGGCGGCTTGATCGGCTTGATCACATAATCATCGGCGCCGGACTCCAGGCCGAGGATGTGGTCGAGGTCGTCTTCCTTGGCGGTGAGGATCACGATGGGCGTGTCGGACACGTTGCGAATTTCACGGCACACATGCAGGCCGCTCTGGCCGGGCAGCATCAGGTCGAGCACGACGATCTTCGGCTTGAACTCCAGGAACGCCGCCAGCGCCAGATCGCCGCGGTGCACGGCCAGCACCTCGAAGCCATGCTGGGACAGGAAATGGGCGATCAGCCCTGCCAGCTTCTCATCGTCCTCCACGAGCAAGACCTTGCCGAGACCCAAGTTATCCATAAATTTCCAGTGCACGCGCGGATTGAAGTGTGCGCATTATAGGTGGCAAGCCGGCAGACTAAAGCAGCTGGCCATCACTGGCCGACGAAGCTTCATGCTTTTAAGAGTTTTTAACAGTTTCACCGCAGTCTTTAACTCGGTACCGTCCGCCAGATGCGCCCCACACGCTTTTCGGAAGTGTCGCTGATGACAACACCACAAACACAAGAGAATCATGGCCCTCTACCTACATAGCGGGAGAAAACCATGTTCGTTCGTCACAAATCAGACATAGAAAACACCGCGCACTTTGTCGAATGGGGCGCTGGCACCAGCCATCGGTTGCTGACGGAAAAGGACGGGATGGGTTATACCGTCTGCCACACCGTCGTGCGTGCCGGCACCGAGTCACTGCTGCAATACCGTAATCACCTGGAGGCTTGCTACTGCATCGCCGGTGAGGGTGAAGTCGAAGATATGGACGGTAACGTCTACCCGATCCGCCCCGGTGATATTTATGCGCTGGACCAACACGACTGCCATTATCTAAGAGGCGGAAAGGAGCAGGACCTGGTGCTGGTCAGCGTATTCAACCCGCCGCTCAAGGGCGACGAGCGCCACAATCTCACGGATAAATCCGGCTCCGGCTACTGACGACGATTTGACTCACGGACACGAGCACACCATGCGCAAGGATTACCTGGCTTTCTTCATTTCGTTGTTTCTGTCACGCCTGGCCGACCAGATTCTGTTGTTCATCGTGCCGCTGATCGTGTTCCAGACCACCAACAGTGTGTCGTGGGCGGGCCTGGCGTTTTTTGTCGAATCCTTGCCGCGGTACCTGTCGTTCCCGGTGTGCGGGGCGTTGTGCGACAAATATCCCGCCGTGCGCGTCCTGCATATCAGCCAGGTGTACCGGGCGCTGGCGTGTGTGGCGGCGGTGCTGCTGTATGGAATGTTCGACGGGATTTACTGGATTGTCATGCTTTCGGCGCTGTGCGGCGTGTTGACCACCCAGGGCATCATGGCCCGGGAGGTGCTGCTGCCGCATATCTTCAAGCATTACACCTACGCCAAGACCTTGTCCTACTCGCAGATTGCCGACCAGACCGGGCTGGTGCTGGGCCCGCTGGTGGCGGCGCTGATGTTGGGCGTCTGGGCCTGGCACTGGGTCGTGCTGGGGGTTGCCGGGCTGTTCCTGCTGGCGGACCTGGCGATGCGCATCTGGCAACGCCACACCACGGTCAATCTTGAAACCTTCGAGCAGCACAACGACATCTGGCTGCAACCGTTGCGCGTTGCCTTCGGGCATATCCGCGACCTGCCGGAGCTGAAAAGGATTATCGCCCTGGCGGTGGGTGTGAACCTGATCATCGGCGTCACCCTCGCCACTTCCGCCGCGATGGTCATTGGCCAATACGCCGCCGGCAAGGACACCTACGCCGGGTTGCAGGCGGCCGGCGCGCTGGTGACCATCGCCATCCTGTTTTTCCTGGCGCGCGCTTCCCTGCCGCTCAAGGTGCTGGGCGGTTTGTCGTATTCGATGATTGCCGTGGGAGCGTTGATCACGGCCATCAGCCCGAATGTGTGGGCTTATGCCGTGGGTTTCCTGCTGCTGACCGGTTTCGACAAGATGTTCAACGTGTACATCCGCAGCGTCCGACAACGGGTAATCCCGGCCCGGGACTTTGGCAAGACGGTGGGCGTGCTGACCTTGCTCAACAACCTCTCGCAGCCGCTGGCCGGGTTGCTGATCGCACTGCTGGCGGCGCCGCTGGGGACGCAGACGGTGATCCTGATACTCGCCGGTATCACCGCGTTGCTCGGTGCAGCGGTTGCGTCAGGCTGGCACGCCGCTGTGAAAGCGGAACTCGACGTCCGGTGACTCGATCAGTTCCTGCTCGGCGGCGCGTACACGGTCGATGACCTGGGCGATGTCCTTGGCGTCGCCGTACTGGTAAGCCAGTTTCAGGTAACCCTGGAAATGCCGGGCCTCGCTTTTCAGCAGGCCGAAATAGAACTTGCCGAGTTCTTCGTCCAAATGCGGCACCAGTGCTTCGAAACGCTCGCAACTGCGGGCTTCGATAAACGCGCCGACCACCAGGGTATCCACCAGTTTGACCGGTTCATGGCTGCGCACCACCTTGCGCAAACCCGAAGCGTAGCGGCCGGCGGACAGCTGGCGCAGCTCGATCTTGCGCTTCTTCATCAGGCGCATGACTTGCTCATGGTGCACCAGTTCTTCCCGTGCCAGGCGTGACATCAGGTTGATCAGGTCGACGTGGGAATGGTACTTGGCGATCAGGCTCAAGGCGGTGCTGGCGGCCTTGAATTCACAGTTCTTGTGGTCGATCAGCAGGGTTTCCTGGTCGGCCAACGCGGCCTGGACCCAGCCGTCGGGGGTGCGGCAACCGAGGAATTCGTGGATTTCTGGCAGGTTCATCGGGCTCACGGGCAAAGATTCACAAAAGGCCGGCGATTATACCGACCGCGCCGCAGACCGCCAGCTACCGGGCTTGATGTGCATCAACATGACGTGTGCCGGGCAGCAACTATAGTTGTTCCACGCCCACCCTTTTTTGGAGAACCCGACCATGCAAGCCATACGCAGCATCCTGGTGGTCATCGAGCCTGAGCATTCGGAAAGCCTGGCCCTCAAGCGCGCCAAGCTGATTGCCGGCGTCACCGGGGCACATTTGCATTTGTTGGTGTGTGACAAGAAGCACGAGCATTCTGCGATGTTGAGCCTGCTGAAGGCCGGTTTGCAGGAGGATGGCTACAGCGTCACCACCGAACAGGCGTGGAATGACAGCCTGCATGAAACCATCATCGACGTGCAGCAGGCAGAGGGTTGTGGGTTGGTGGTCAAGCAGCATTTCGCTGACAGCCCGCTGAAAAAGGCGCTGTTGACGCCTGCCGACTGGAAGTTGATGCGCTACTGCCCGACTCCGGTGCTGCTGGTAAAGACGTCCAGGCCTTGGGCTGGCGGGGTGATTTTGGCGGCCATCGATGTGGGCAATTCTGATGCCGAGCATCAGGCGTTGCATAACGCGATCATTGATCATGGGTTTGATATCGCGAGCCTGGCCAAGGCGCAGTTGCATGTGATCAGTGCGCATCCGTCGCCAATGCTGTCGGCGGCGGATCCGGTGTTTCAGCTCAAGGAGACGATCGAGGCCCGGTATCGTGAGCAGTGCAAGGCGTTTCAGGCGGAGTTCGATATTGACGACACTCATCTGCATATCGAGGAAGGGCCGGCGGATGTGTTGATTCCTCATGCGGCGCACAAATGGCAGGCGGCGGTGACCATCATTGGTACGGTGGCGCGCACCGGGATTTCCGGGGCGTTGATCGGGAATACGGCGGAGGTGGTGCTGGATGCGGTGGACAGTGATGTGTTGGTGCTTAAGCCGCAGGAGTTGATGGATCATCTGGAAGAGCTGGCTAATGGGTGATGCTTCTTTTTGGGGGCATATCCGTTTTTGGGGGATGGCTTGTATTGGTTCCGCTCTTACAGCGGGTCACTTTTGAAAGGAGCCCAAAAGTAACCAAAAGGCTCTTGCCCCACCACTCGGCACCTCGCCTAGGCTCGGTGTGCCCTCACTCCGGCTTTGGACCGTGGGCCGCCGTCATGGGCCATCCTTGGCCCAGGACGGC
>NZ_JACAPM010000064.1:0-1345 GCF_013385695.1 Pseudomonas sp. D8002 | reverse complement strand
TGTACGGACCGGACACATGGTTGACGGGTGTACGGGGACATGGTTGACACTTTTCGGCGAGCTAACTACGCCGGAAAACCATCATGCCCTGGAATACGAGAGACGCCATGAGCCTGAAAAAAGAGTTCGTTGCCTTAGCCCGGCAACCCGGCAGCAATAAACGAGAACTGTGTCGACGGTTCGGTATCAGTCCCCAAACCGCGTACAAGTGGCTCGGTCGCTACGAAGAACAAGGCCAGCAAGGTCTGCTGGAGAAATCCCGCAGGCCAGCCACTAGCCCAAAACTTACCAAGCCCGCGCTGGAGACTGAAGTCTTGGCAATTAGGCGGGAGCATCCAGCCTGGGGCGGCCGCACGATCAGCAATCTGTTAGATAAGCGTATCGCTCCTAGCACTGTCACCAATGTCTTACATCGCCATGGTTTGGTTCAAACGGTCCCGAAAGAGTTACAGGCAGCAAGGTTGAGGTTTGAACACGACGCGCCCAATGATCTTTGGCAGATGGATTTCAAAGGGCATTTCCCAACACAACAAGGCCGATGCCATCCGCTAACTGTTTTGGACGACCATTCTCGTTTCAACTTGGCAATCAAAGCCTGTGCCAACGAGCGCACAGCCACGGTACAGGAGCAGTTGATCGCGGTTTTTCGGCGCTACGGTTTACCAGCTCGCATCAACGTCGATAACGGGCCCCCATGGGGCTCTCCGCGTAATCCGGGGGAGATCACGGAACTGAGTATCTGGCTCGTTCGCCTAGGTATCAGAGTAAGTTTCAGTCGGCCTTTCCACCCTCAAACCAATGGGAAAATCGAACGATTTCATCGGTCACTCAAGGCTGAAGTGCTCAACGGCCGCCATTTTCGGACGCTTGCAGAAGCGCAAACAAATCTCGATCAATGGCGAGAGGTTTATAACCATCAACGCCCTCATCAAGCCCTGGGTTACAAGGTTCCAATGGACCGATACCGAGAAAGCCCCTGGGCTTATCCGGAGACGCTTTTGGCGTTTGAGTACGGGCCGGACGATTTAAAGGCCAAGGTTTATCACAGCCGATTTAAGTTTCAGAAGCGCTATTTCAGGATCGCCAAAGGCCTGGCCGGACATCACATCGCACTACGTCCCAACACTGAAAGTGACGGGCTATTTGACGTCTATTTCTGCCATCATTTTTTGCGAACGATCGACGTGAAACAGCCTGATTACGGTTCATAATGTGTCAACCATGTCCCCGTACATGTGTCCACCATGTGTCCGGTCCGTACACGCTTTTGCAAAGTGACTCGCTGTAAGAGCGAAACCATAAGCGGCCGTTACCCAAATAACGGATATGCCCCCAAAATTCCGCC